>JAPKMV010000041.1 GCA_026645635.1 Caldilineaceae bacterium | reverse complement strand
GCTGGCGGCAGCAGAAAGCCATTGCCGGCGGCGGCGCGCTCTTCGACATCGGCTCGCACATCCTCGACCTGCTCTACGCGCTGCTGGGCGAGTTCGCCAGCGTGCAGGCGACGCTGGACACGCTGATCCGCACGCGGCCGGTGGCCGCCGGCGCGGCGGAACAGGCGGCGGTGGACGTGGACGACATCGCGCTGCTGCACCTGCGCACGCGGGGCGGCGTGCTCGGCCTGGTCGAAGTCTCGCGCATGGGGACAGGGTTGACCAACGATCTGAGCTTTGAGATCTTCGGCGAGTTGGGCGCCATCCGCTTCAGCGCAGTCGATCCCAACTGGCTGGAGGTCTACGACGTGCGCGACGCCGACAAGCCAACGGGCGGAATGCGCGGCTTCCGCAAGGTGGAGACCGTGAATCGCTACGACGGCCAGAAGGCGCCCGACTGGTCGATGGGGCCGGACTTCGTGCGCGCCCACGCCGAATGCCAGTATCAGTTCTTGCGCGCCGTGGCGGCGGGGCGACCGGCAGCACCGGACGTAGCCGACGGGCTGCACATCCAGACGGTGATGGCCGCGGCGGAGCGCGCGGCGGCGGAGGGAAGGTGGGTGGCGGTTGGTGAGGTGTTGGGGTAGTGGGGGTGTGGGGTTTTTGGGTGATGGGGTTGTGGGGTTGTGGGGTCTTGCGGTCACCCCAAGACCCCAACACCCCAAAACCCCAAACATCAAGACCTCACTGTTTCTTCGTAAACGTTCCGTTCCTGGCTAACAAGTTGTTCAGTAAGGAGAAAAAGAACATGGTAAGCAAGCGTTTGTTGTTCGTGTTCAGCGCGATCCTCGTGCTGGCGATGGCGTTGGCGGGCTGCGCAGCCACCCCAGCTGCAGCGCCCACTGGCGGCGAGGCGGCCCCGGCGACCGAGGGTGAGGCGGCAGCCGGCGGCGGGCAGTTGGAAGTCTTCTCGTGGTGGACGTCCGGCGGTGAGGCCGCTGCGCTCCAGGCGCTCTTCGACGCCTATGCCGCGCAATACCCCGACGTCGAGATCGTCAACGCGACGGTGGCCGGCGGCGGCGGTTCGGCAGCCCGCGGCGTGCTCCAGACCCGCCTGGCCGGTGGCGACGTGCCGGACACCTGGCAGGTGCACCCCGGCTTCGAGCTAATCGGCCAGTATGTGGATCCGGGCTATGTGGCGTCGGTGACCGATCTCTACGAATCCGAAGGCTGGAACGATGTCGTGCCTGAAGCCCTGCGCAACATGATGACCCAGGACGGCGAAATCTACCAGGTCACCGTGGGCGTGCATCGCGGCAACGGCTTCTGGTACAACAAGAAGCTGCTCGACGCCAACGGTGTCACCGTGGGCGACACCATGACGGCGGACGAGTTCATCGCCATTGCCGATCAGCTCAAGGCGGCCGGCGTCACCCCGCTCTGCGTGGGCGACAACGGCATCTGGGCCACGGCGCAGCTCTTCGAGAACACCCTGCTCGGCACCATCGGCCCCGAGGCCTACCTGGGCCTGTGGGACGGCAGCGTGAGCTTCGACGACCCGGGCGTCAAGCAGGCCATGGAGACCTACGGCAAGATGCTGGACTACCAGAACGAGGACCACTCGGCGCTCTCCTGGGACCAGGCCATCAAGAAGCTGATGGAGGGCGGCTGCGCCTTCAGTTCGATGGGGGACTGGGCCTACGGTGAGTTTGTCAACGCCCAGCAGAAGGACATGGAAGATTTCGGCTGGGTCAGCCATCCGGGCACGGCAGGCTCCTTCATGATCGTGGCCGACGGCTTCCCCATCGGCAATGGTTCGAAGAACCCTGAGAATGCGCGCAACTGGCTCAAGGTGCTCGGCAGCAAGGAAGCCCAGGAAGCCTTCAACCCGCTGAAGGGTTCGATCTGCGCCCGCACCGACTGCGACCGCGCCAAGTTCGGCATGTACCACAACTGGTCGATGGACTCCTTCGCCAACGACGCGCTGGTGCCCAGCGTGGTGCACGGTTCGGCGGCGCCGGCTGACTTCCAGCAGGCGCTGAACGACGCGGTGACCTCCTTCGTGGTTGACCGCAACGTGGATGCCTTCGCAGCCGCACTGGTTGCCGGCGCCCAGATGTCCGGTTTCGGCCAGTAATTCCGGCGCACGGCTCAACAGCCGCCAATCTCCAATCTCTAGTCTCCAATCTCACCTGGCTGAGAGCAGAGACTAGAGATTGGAGATGCGGAAATGTCCGCCCAATTCACCCTAAGAAGGGAGATTTCATGACCACTGCCTCCCTCACCCAGGCGAACCGCCAACCGCCGCGGCGCCGCTGGCACATCCCAGAGCGCACACAGTCGTTCTTGCTGCTGCTGCCATCGATCCTGGCACTGATCATCTTTGTTTACGTCTTCATCAGCTTCACCTTTTGGGTTTCACTCTCGAACTGGCGCACGCTGAAGATCGACCTGTCGTTGCGCGAGCCGCTCTTTGCCACCTACGGCGAACTCTTCGGGATGGTGCGCTGGCAGGCTGACCTGCGCAACACCTTTGTCTTCACGGTCTTCTTTATCGCTTTTGCCCTTACCCTGGGCCTCACGCTGGCGATCCTGCTCGACCGGCACCTGCGCGGCAATCACATCTTCCGCAACATCTTTCTCTTTCCCTATGCCCTCTCCTTCGTGGTGACGGGCGTCGCCTGGCGCTGGATTTTCAACCCGGAGACGGGTTTCAACATCTTCTTCGAGATGTTAGGCATCAACGCCTTGCTCCAGCAGATGGGCATGGCGCCGCTCAAGCCGGGCTGGATCACCGACCCGAACGTGGTGCTGCAGGTCAACCAGTTGCTGGCCTACGCCTGGCCGCCGGCGTTGGGCTGGCAGGTGAAGTGGGGCATCCCCATGGCTATGATCCCTATCGCCATCGCCGCGACCTGGCAACTCTCCGGCTTTGTGATGGCGCTCTACGTGGGCGGCATGGCGACCATCTCCGACGAGGTGCGCGAGGCGGCGCGCATCGACGGCGCCACCGAGTTTCAGGTCTACCAGAAGGTGATCATCCCCATGCTGCGCCCGGTCACCATCAGCGTCGTCGTCATTCTGCTCCACGTTTCGCTGAAGATTTTCGACCTGGTCTACACCATGTCGGGCGTGGGGCCGGGCTTTGCCACCGACGTGCCGTCGATCTTTGTCTTCGAGATGATGTTCAAGGCCACGCGCTACAACCTGGGGACGGCGGCTGCCATCGTCATGCTGCTGCTGGTGGCCCTGGTGATCGTGCCCTATCTGGCCAGCAGCCTGCGGCAGGAGGATTGACCATGAGCGCACAGACCCATACCAGGCCCAAACGCCGCATTCACTGGGGACGCATCGTCATCTGGACGGTGCTGTTCTTGATGGCGCTCTTCTTTCTGATGCCGATCTATGTGATGGTGGCCAACGGCCTCAAGGACGCGCCGAATGTCAGCCTATCGACCATGTGGTACCCACCTACGCAGGTGACGATGCAGAACGGCTTTGTCGGCGCGTGGGCGCGGCTCAGCCCGAACATGGTGAACAGCCTCATCATGGTGATTCCGGCGACAATCCTCTCCTCGCTCATCGGCGCCATCAACGGCTATCTCTTTGCCAAATGGAAGTTCCGCGGTTCGGACGTCATCTTCACGCTGCTGCTTTTCGGCTTCTTCATCCCCTACCAGAGCATCCTGCTGCCCCTGGTGCGCTTCTTGCAGATAATCGGCGCGTATGGGCAGATCTGGGGGCTGGTGCTGGTGCACGTGATTTACGGCATCCCGATCACCACGCTGATCTTCCGCAACTACTTCGCCGGCGTGCCGACTGAACTGCTGGACGCCGCGCGCGTCGATGGCGCGGGGCTGATCACGACCTTCACGCGGGTGATGCTGCCGCTGTCGATCCCGGCCTTCGTGGTTGTGGGCATCTTCCAGTTCACCAACATCTGGAACGACTTCCTGTTCGGCATCACCGTCGTGCCGAACCCGTCGGCGCAGCCCGTGACAATTGCGCTGAACAATCTCTCCGGCACCTTTTCGGTGGACTGGAACGTGGTGATGGCCGGCGCGGTGATCGCCGCGCTGCCCACGGCGATCATCTACATCTTCCTGGGCCGCTTCTTCATCCGCGGCATTCTGGCTGGCTCGGTGAAGGGATGAACAAATGTTGCCCAGCCATGTTGGGGAGTAGAATAGAACGCGGATGACGCGGATCGGGCGGATGGACGCTGATTCCTGACATTCGTGTCTTTTATAGGAGCGCATTGGCGCACAGATTGCCGGTCAAAAGGAAGAACATGTTACGTCATGTGGTGTTGTTTTCTTTCAAAGCCGACGCAGGGCGCGCGGCAGTGGCAGAAATTGAGGCCGCCTTCGCCCGCCTGCCGGAGCAGATCGACCTGATCCAAGACTACGAATGGGGCACGGATGTCAGCCCGGAGGGAATCGCGCGCGGCTACACCCACTGCTTCCTGCTCACCTTCTCCAGCACCGCCGACCGCGACGCCTACCTGGTGCACCCTGCCCACCAGGCGTTTGTCGCCAGCCTGCAGCCGGTGTTGGAGCAGGCGCTGGTCATCGACTACTGGGCGACGTCGCCCCTCGCAACTCGCCCCTCGCCCCTCGCCACGCAGGAGTCTTAACATGGCTGACAATTTCGACCTCATCATCGTCGGCACGGGCGCGGGCGGCGGCACGCTCGCCTACGCGCTGCGCCACAGCGGGCTGCGCATCCTCCTGCTCGAGCGCGGGGACTATCTGCCCCAGGAGCCGCAAAACTGGGAGCCAAAGGTTGTCTTCGACGAGAAGCGCTACAAGCCGGACGAGACCTGGTACGGCGCGGACGGCAAGCCCTTCCAGCCGGGCGTCCACTACTTCGTGGGCGGCAACACCAAGGTCTACGGCGCCGCACTGCCCCGCCTGCGCCGGGAGGATTTCGGCGCGCTGGAGCACGAGGGCGGTGTGTCGCCGGCCTGGCCCATCACCTACGACGACCTGGAACCCTACTACTGCCGCGCCGAGGAGATCTATCACGTCCACGGCGAGCCGGGCGAAGACCTGACCGAGCCGCCGCGCTCGCAGCCGTACCCGTTCCCCGCCGTGCCGCATGAGCCGGCCATCGCCGCGCTGGGCGAACGGCTGCGCAGCAACGGGCTGCACCCGTTTCACCTGCCCATGGGCGTGGACCTGCGCGCGGGTGGGCGCTGCATCCGCTGCAAGACCTGCGACGGCTTCCCCTGCCAGGTGCTGGCCAAGGGCGAGGCTGATGTCTGCTGCGTGCGCCCCGCGCTGGAGGGCGGCGCCATCACCCTCTGGACGCGCACCAAAGCGCAGCGCGTGCTGACCGACCTGGGCGGCAAGCGCGTCATCGGCCTTGAAGTTGAGCGCGCGGGGCAGCGCCAGACCGTCACCGCCAAGACCTACGTCATCGCCTGCGGCGCGGTGAATTCCGCGCTGCTCTTGCTGCGCTCAGCCACCAGCGCGCATCCCAACGGGCTGGCGAACTCGTCGGGGCTGGTGGGACGCAACTACATGGTGCACAACAACACCGCGCTCATGGCCATCGACCCGGCGCACAAGAACCCCACGGTCTTCCAGAAGACGATGGCGGTGAACGATTTTTACCTGCGCGGGCCAGACTTCGCCTACCCCATGGGCAACATCCAGATGCTGGGCAAGCTCCAGGCCGGCATGTTGACCGCGGCCAAGCCGCTGGTGCCGCGGCCCATTCTCCAGGGCATGGCCGACCGCAGCGTGGACTGGTGGGTGATGTCGGAAGACCTGCCCAGTGAGGAGAATCGCGTTGCGCTGGAGGGCGAGAAGGTGGTCGTACACTGGAAACCGAACAATTTGGTGGCGCACAACCGGCTCATTGCTGCGGCGAAGGAGATGATGAAGGCGGCGGGTTATCCGGTCGTGCTGATCGAGCGCATGGGCATCGCCACCAACTCGCACCAGTGTGGCACCGCGCGCTTCGGTGCGGATCCGGCCACCTCGGTGCTCGATCCCTACTGCCGCACCCACGACGTGGAGAACCTCTACGTGATGGATTCCTCCTTCTTCCCCTCCTCGGCGGCCATGAACCCGGCGTTGACCATCGCAGCCCAGGCGCTGCGCGTGGCGGAGAAGATGGTGCGGGAGATGTAGGATTTGAACGGCAATTCCCGTTCAGAAAAGTTGGAAGGACGTATGATTGCACTCATGGAACACACCGCCGACCCTACCCTCGGCTTCCCGCGCGCGGAGTGGCAGACGACGCGCCCGACCGCACGCGCGGAGCGGGCGCGCTTCACCACAGAGAGCTACCAGGCGACCGAGGGGCAACCGATGGCAATCCGGCGTGCCCGGATGCTCCTGCACCTGGTGCACACGTTGACCATCTCGATTGAGCCGGACGAGCTGATCGTCGGCAACCGCTCACTGCTGCCGCGCATGGGCGTCATCGCGCCCGAGGGGGCCGTCGACTGGATCGACCGCGAGCTGGAGATTCTGCCCACGCGGCCGCAGGATCGCTTCAACATCACGCCGGAGCAGATCCGGGAACTGCGGGAGGAGATTTTCCCCTACTGGCGCGGCAAGACGGTCGAGGATATCGTCGCCCAGCGCGTGCCCGACGACGTGCGCGTGGCCGTGCGCGGCAAAGCCTTTTCGCTGAACCAGACCGACCACGCCCAGGGTCACATCCTGCCCGACGTGGAGGGCTGGCTGCGGTTGGGCATCGGCGGGCTGCGCCGGCAGGTGGAGGAGACGCGAGAGAGTTCTTTTGACGCAGAGACGCAAAGGCGCAGAGATGCGCAGAGAGAAGGCGAGTCAGAGTCACCAAAAGGTTTCTCTGCGTTGCCTCTGCATCTCCGCGCCTCTGCGTCAGCTCAAACCGACGAACGCCTGATCTTTTATGACGCAGCGTTGATTGCCCTCGAAGCGGCGCAGGCGTATATGCTGCGCTATGCGGAGTTGGCGGCGCAACTGGCGCGGGACGGTGAGCCGGCCCGGCGGCTTGAGTTGGAGCACATCGCCGGCCGCTGCCGCTGGTTGTCCGAACACCCGGCGCGGGATTTCCCGGAGGCGCTGCAGGCGGTCTGGTTTCTCTTCGTGCTGCTCCAGATCGAATCCAACGCCAGTAGTTTCTCGCCGGGCCGCTTCGACCAGTACATGCTGCCCTACCTGAAGCAGGATCTGGCGCTGGGCCGGCTCACGTTAACCGACGCCCAGGCGTGGCTGGAGCAGCTCTGGCTCAAGTTCAACGAGATTGTGCTGCTGCGCAGCAGCCACAGCGCGCGTTACTTCGCCGGCTTCCCCATCGGCTTCAACATCGCGCTCGGCGGGCAGTTGGCCGACGGCAGCGACGCCACCAACCTGCTCTCCTACATGTGCCTGCGCGCCCAGGCCGACCTGGGCATGACGCAGCCGAACCTTTCGATCCGCGTCCACAACCGCAGCCCGCAGGAGTTTCTGGAGGCCGCAGCCTTCGTCATCGGCAAGGGCAGCGGGATGCCGCAAGTCTTCAACGACGAGGTGATCATCCCCGGCCAGGTGAACCGCGGCCTGCCGCTGGACGAGGCGCGCAACTACGCGGTCGTCGGCTGCGTCGAGCTTTCCACGCCGGGCAAGGCGTTGGGCTGGAGCGACGCGTCGATGTTCAACCTGACCCGCGTGCTCGAATTGACGCTTTTCGGCGGCCGCGACCCGCACAGCGACGATCTGATCGGCCTGCCCACGCCGCGTCTGGACGAGATGCACGATTTCGCCGAGTTGGAGGCCGCCTACGATCAGCAGCTTGCCCACTTCGTGGCGCTCATGGTCAAGGGCTGCAACGTGGTGGACCAGGTGCACGCCGACGTGCTGCCCTCGCCCTTCCTCTCGCTGGTAATCCACGACTGTGTGGCGCGCGGGGTGGATGTGACCGCCGGCGGCGCCCGCTACAACTTCTCCGGCGTGCAGGGCGTGCAGATCGCCAACGTGGCGGACAGCCTGGCGGCGGTGAAGCAGGCGGTGTTCGATGAACAGTGGCTCGTGGCCAGTGACCTGCTGGATGCGCTGCGCACGGATTTCGCCGGCCAGGAAAACCTGCGCCAGCGGCTGATCCACCGGGCGCCCAAGTACGGCAACGACGACGAGCGGGTCGATCAGTACGCGGCCCGCTGGGGCGACCGTTATTGCTCCCTGGTCGAACAGTACCCGACGATCCGCGGCGGCGTCTATCAGCCCGGTTTCTACACCGTCTCCGCCCACGTGCCCATGGGCGCCAACGTGGGCGCCACGCCCGACGGCCGCCATGCCGGTGCGCCTCTGGCCGATGGCGGCCTCTCGCCGATGGCCGGTCGCGACCTGCTCGGCGCCACGGCGGTGCTCCACTCGGTGAGCAAACTCGACCTGCGGCTGGCTTCCAACGGCACGCTGCTCAACATGAAGTTCCTGCCCTCATTCTTCGACGGGCCGGCGGCGCTGCACAAGTTCGCCAACTTGCTGCGCGGCTTTGCGGCGCTCCACGTGCCCCACGTGCAGTTCAACGTGGTTGCGGCGGATACACTGCGCGCGGCCCAGGCCAACCCGGAAGAATACCGCGCGCTGGTTGTCCGCGTGGCGGGCTATAGTGCATACTTCACCGAGTTGGACCGGGAGTTGCAGGACGAGATCATCCGGCGCACGGAGTTTGGGGATACATGAGCGGGGTTGGGAGTTTCACGCAAAGACGCCAAGACGCCAAGATGGTGCGTGATGTAGAGCGAGATGGCATCTCGCTCTACAAGTTGGGCGACGCGACACATCGAGAAGTGGGAGAGACTCGCGACGGCGTCTTTGTAGAGCGAGATGGCATCTCGCTCTACATTTTGGGCGAGGGGGAACGCCAGGAATTGGAGCAGACGCGTGGCGTCGTCTTCAACGTGCAGCGGATGTCCATGCACGACGGGCCGGGGGTGCGCACGAATGTCTTTCTGAAGGGTTGCCCGCTGCACTGCGGCTGGTGTGCCAACCCGGAGTCGCAGGAGTTGCAGCCGGAGTTGATGCTGCGCGGCGGCCAGTGCATCGACTGCGGCCAGTTTGCCGAACCCTGCGCGGCGTGTATGCCGGCCTGGCAGGCGACTCGGCGACGCAGCGCCAGTCAACAGGAGGAGATCGACGCCCGCATTCATGTCTGCCCCACCGGCGCGCTGAGTTGGGTCGGTGCATGGCGCACGGCCGGCGACGTGATGGCCCAGGTGCGCCGCGACCGGCCGTTCTACGGCGACGGCGGCGGGCTGACGCTCACCGGCGGCGAACCGACGATGCAGCCGGCCTTCTGCGCCGCGTTGCTGCGGCTGGCCAGGGACGAGGGCATCGCCACGGCCATGGAGACCTGCGGCCACACGCAGTGGGAAGTCCTGGCGCAACTGCTGCCGCTGCTGGATGTGCTGCTCTTCGACGTGAAGCACATCGACCCGGCGGTGCACCGCGAGCACACCGGGCTAGACAACGCGCTGATCCTGGCGAACCTGCGGCGGGTGGCGCAGCTGCCGGGGCCGAAAGTGGTCGTGCGCGTGCCGGTCATTCCGGGCTTCAACGCCGACGCGGCCAGCCTGGCGGCCATCGCCGCGTTCGTGCTGGAACTGGCGCGCCCGGCTGCGTCGATCGATCTCCTGCCTTATCACACCTTCGGCAAGGCAAAGTACGATGCGCTGGGGCGGGATTATCCCTGGGCGGAGCAGCCACGGCTGCCCGCGGCAGAGGTGCGGCGGCTGGCGGCACAGGTGACGGAGCAGGTCGCGCCGGCAGGGATCGCGGTGCGCGTGGGCGGATGACGGCACCCGCACTCGGCGACGACACCGCCAGCCGCCGAGGCACGCAGACTTAAGCTGAGCCGGTCAGTGGCTGTGCTATAATCTCGCTGGACACGCGCAAAGGATGCAGCCTAAGAAACTGTTTGAAAAGACCCCTTTGACGCAGAGACGCGGAGGCGCAGAGGTTCGCAGAGAAGAAAATTCGGTGCGATTCTATGGGCAGCGTGCAACCAAGAACGCTGCGTGAACGTATAGTGTTCTTGATAACCGCAGACGCGGTCTGTATGAACAGCGCACTCAATTGTTGTGTAATCGAAAGGAACACAGGCAACCATGACTACCCAAGAGCAGCCAAAACCGACTGTGGTGCATTCTGGCGGCGGCGCCGACGCCGTCTATGGCATCGGCATGATCGGCGCGTGGGTCTACTATTTCAAGCGCGCCGAGACAAACGAAGCGCGCGTCAAGGCGTTTTTCAAGGGGCTGGTCTGGCCCGCCTTTGTGGTGTACGACCTGCTGGCGCTGCTGGAGAAGAAGTAGTGTAGCTGCGCATGAAGTACCGATCTCTATTGGTGACGCGGTGCGGCGGCCCCGAAGTGCTGCAAGTCGTCGAGCGCGACCTGCGCCCGCCCGCCAAAGGTGAAGTGCGCATCCGTGTGCTGGCCGCGACCGTTTCGCGCCCGGATGTGAGCGTGCGCCGCGGCGAGGCGCTCTACAGCGGCACCTTCCTGGGACAGAAGCTGCCCTTCACGCCGGGCTACGCCGTCATCGGCGACGTGGAGGCCGTGGGCAAGCATGTGCGCAATGTGGCCGTGGGCGCGCGCGTCGGCGTGCTGACCGTGGTCGGCGGCTACACCGAGGTGCTCTACTGGCGCGCCGACCGCCTGATCCCTGTCCCCGCCACGCTCGACCCTGCGGAGGCCGCGCCGCTGATCTTGGACTACATCGTCGCCTACCAGACCATGCACCGCGTGGCCAAGGTGCGCGGCGGCGAAACCGCACTGATCATCGGCGCCAGCGGCGGGATCGGCACAGCGCTGCTCCAGTTGGGCGCGTTGGCAGGGCTGAAGCTCTATGCCATCGCCTCGCAGCGCAAACACGCCACCGTGCTCGCCTACGGCGCCACGGCCATCGACTACCGCACGCAAGACTTCGTGGCGGTGATCCGGCAGGCGGAACCGAACGGGCTGGATGTGGTGCTCGACGGCATGATGCGGCTGGAGGCGATGCAGGGTGCGCTGTCGCTGCTGCGCCGCGGCGGGCGCATGGTCAGCTTTGGCGAGCCGGCCAGCCGGGGCGAGCTGGCGTGCATCCTGGCGCTGGCGCTGCGCACCAAAGTGACGCCGAACGGGAAATCGTTGGCGCTGTACGGCACCTCGACCTATTTTCTCTTCGACCAGAAATCCTATCTGGAGGACTGGGCGACGCTCTTTCAGTGGCTGGCGCAGGGCAAAATCCAGCCGGTGATCGCCGCCCGCTTCCCGATCCTGGAGGCTGCACAAGCCAACGCGCTGCTCGAAAGCGGCGAGGTGATTGGCAATGTGGTGTTGGTGTCACCGTGACTACAGGAACGGCTATGAACAGCGAGGAGGAGAAATGACTGCTTCGCCCGTGTTGCTTGAACCGAAGATCGCCCCTATCCAGCAAGCCGAACGCATCCAGATCGTCGACATCCTGCGCGGCTTTGCGCTTTTTGGCATCCTGCTGGTCAACATGGCGATCTTCAGCTACCCGTTTCAGTCGCTCGTGTTCCCGGCTGACCCGGCCATGCCCTGGTATGACTGGGCCGCTACCTGGCTGATTCATTTTCTGGGGGAGGGGAAGTTCTACGCGCTCTTCTCGCTGCTCTTTGGGCTGGGCATGTTCCTGCTGATGGAGCGCATCGAGGCGCGCGGACGGCGCTTCGTTCCCTTCTACATGCGGCGGCTGCTGGCGCTGCTGCTGATCGGCATCGTTCACGCCTTCTTGATCTGGCCGGGCGACATTCTGATCATCTATGCGCTGCTCGGCTTCCCGCTGCTCCTGTTCCGCAAGGCGAAGCCGCGGACGCTGCTGATCTGGGCAGTGATTCTGATCGCCATCCCGCTGCTGTTCATGGCCGGGGCCATCGGCCTGGTGGCGCTGGGCAGCGCGACGCCCGAAGGCGCACAGCAGATCGAGGCGGCCTTTGCTGCGACCAAAGCCGGCTTCCTGGCCGACGTCGACCGCAGCTACGCAGCCTACACCAGCGGCAATTTCCTGGAGATCACCGCACAGCGCGTTTACGACTACCTGAACATGGGGCTGATTTCGGTCTTCGTGCTCGGCTTCAACGTCCTGGCGCTGTTCCTGGTGGGCATCTGGTTTGGCCGGCGGCGCATCTTCGCCGACCTGGAGGCGCATCGCTCGTTCTTCCGCAAGCTGCTCATTTGGGGCTTCACCGTCGGGCTGCTCGGCAACGCCCTCTACGCCACATTGATCATGAGCATCCCGCGCTACGACGCGTCCGTCACACTGGTAATCGCCACCGTCGCGCAGGGGATCGCCGCGCCGCTGCTGATGCTTGGTTACGTCGCGGCGATCTGCCTGTTGGCGCTGCGTCCGCCGTGGGGGCGGTGGCTGGCGGTGCTGGCGCCGGTGGGGCAGATGGCGCTGACCAACTATCTTCTGGAGTCGATCATTGCCACCATGATCTTCTACGGCTATGGTCTAGGGCTGTTTGGCCAGGTCGGCGCGGCATGGGGCATTGTGCTGACGGTCGTGATCTATCTGCTGCTGATTCCCTTCAGCCACTGGTGGATGCGGCGCTTCCTCTACGGACCGGCAGAATGGCTCTGGCGTTCGATGACCTACTGGAAGTGGCAACCGCTCCGGCGGCGTGCGTGAGAAACTCACTGTGATTCGATGATCGGCAGATAGATGCGGCTGCCGATCACAAATTCCCCCTCGATCAGCGGCCCCGGATTGCGATCCACATCGTACATCTGCACCCGCCAATAATAGGTCTTGGTTTCCATGCGCTTTACCGGCGTGTGCTCGGTCAGGTCGGTGGTCACGGTGGTGACGCCGTTGTAGTTGCTGTTGTCGGCATATTGCAG
>JAPKMV010000419.1 GCA_026645635.1 Caldilineaceae bacterium | reverse complement strand
CGCAGCATGCGTTCAGTTTCTTCTGAATGGCCGCTCTCGTCGCGCACCATATCCTCCAACTGCACCGCCAGGCCCTTGTCGCCCATCTCATCAGCTTCACGCGCTCGCTGGGTATAGTCGGCGGTGGCGCGGCGTTCGGCGGCTAACACTGCCTCCAACATCTCCCGGTTTGTGTGGGCGACGGCCACCGGGCGTGGGGTGGTGACCGGCTCACCACCCAGTGCAACGATCTTGTTGGCCAGGAACTGCGCATGCAACTGTTCGTCAGCTGCTTCGGTCAGGAAGAACTGCGCCAGTTGCGGGCGATAGGGGCCAGTCGCCTTGGCCGCGTATGTCAGATACTGGATGATGGCGCTGAGTTCGCCCGCCAAATCCTCGTTCAGATGCTCGATCATGGTCTGCTTATTCATTGTGTTCTCTCCGTTTCATGTTCTGTTATTGATCTCCAAGCGAAGCGTAGCGACAAAAACATCCTCGCTTGATGTGGATGAACCGCTGCTACAACAATCAGAGTTTACCACCGGGCCGACGTTTCGCTGTGTGCCTACGATCTTCCCCTGCCCACTGCTCCCACAACGGAGGCGAGCCAGTCAAAGTCAAACTGGTTGCGCCACGTCGCTCTCCGCCCGGCGCAGCGCGGTCAGCGCGATGGCGCCCGTCTCCCATGCGGCCGCGGCCAGCGACACGCCAAACAGCACGTAGCCAGCCGCATGGAGCGGGCCGCGCGCGTCGATCAGGAAGATGCTGGCCCAGATCAGGACGCCGCCCAGGTTCACCGCGGCCAGGCTCAGCCAGTTGCCGCCCAGCCGAGCCTGCCCGTCGGCCAGCAGCCAGCGCGCCGTGAAATAGGGCACCACCGCATAGAGAAATTGCAGCATCCAGCCGTAGATCAACGCCTGTGGTGCAGTCGCCTCGATGTCGGCGCCGGGAATGCCGGGGACGCCCAGGATGATCAGCGGCGCCACCAGCACCGGCAGCAGAATCCACGTGTAGGAGACGACCAGATGCCAGGCGCCTGCACGGGCAAAGAGGCCATGCCGCCGCAGCGCCCGCACCAGCATCACCAGCAGCCAGACCGTCGCCGTGATGTGCAGCACGAGACCCGGCACGGTCACGTAGAGATTGCCGCTTAGCCAGGGGCCTAGCACCAGACCCAGCGCACCCAGTGTCATCGCCCAGAAGATGGTGGTCAGGGTGCGCCGCGACGCCAGCGGGGCGCCGGTCAGCGCAGGCAGCAGGTCGACCAGCAGCCCGGCAAAGACCAGCGAGGCAAAACCCCAACTGTTGGCGTGGATATGCACTTCTTTGGGGATGCCAAGACGCAGCGCCTCATTCCAGCCCACCCACAGCCCGGTGCCAACCAGGATGCCCACCAGCAGGTAGACAAGGCCGGCCACATAGAATTTGAGGCTGCCGTTCCCCTCGCTGTGGCCGGCGCCCAGGCCGCGCAACTGAAGGATCAACAAGGTGACGGCGATGAAAACCAGCGTGCCGCCGGTGATGATCAGGCTGGCATTGACGCTGGGAATGCCGGCCAGCAGCACCACCAGGCCAGCGTTGAGCGTGAGCCAGATGTCCCAGCGCGTGGCTGGCGTCGCCGTTCCGCGGCGCGCGGCGACAAAGGCGGGCAGCACGCCGAAGGCCGCCTCGGTGAAGATGCCCAGCGTAATGAAGTGGACGCGCAGCCAGGGCAGCCCGACAAACCAGGGCAGCAGCGTGAAGCTGGTCAGCGCCGCGTCCACCGCCGCCACGATCGCCACGATCAGATAGAAAACCGCCATCAACAAGAATGGGTTGAGCATCGCATCCCTCGCTTTCCTTTGTGCACCTTCGTGTTCTTTGTGTCTTTGTGGTTGCCGTTCAGGCGCGACTATGTCATGCCCGTTTTTGCGGCCAGAAACGTCAACCGGCTGGTGGCGCGCATCCCGCGTGTGGCGCCGGCCGGGGTGATGACGGTCGCGCCTGCCGTCACGGCAAGTTCTTCGTCGTCGACCGTCATGACGCCCTCGCCTGCCAGGAAGTGATAGATGGCGAGCGTCTCGGCGTGCGCAGGAATCTGCTGGCCCGGTTCGAGGCCAGCCACGATCACCTTGAGTTTTTCGGTGTCGAGCAAAAACTGAGGTCGCGGCCCGCCACCGTCGAAGACGGCGAGTTCGTGCACCGCAGGGAAAAAAATGGCGGGGATTGTGGCAGTTCTGGTCATGGCAGCTTCTCCTGAGCAAAGGGATGAGCATCAAACAATGCCCACAGCCTACCAGCCCAACCCTGGCGCCGTCCACGACTTTTGTCGGGTTTCACTTGTACAAAGAAACAATAGACCGCGGTCTATCTCTATCTACGCCTCCACGATCGCCCGTTCTGCCAGCCCCGCCCGGTCTACGATCGTGATCTGTTTCCGTTCGACGCGGATCAGGCCGGCGTCGGCCAAGATGCGCAGCGCGCGGCTGAGGACATCGGGCACGGTACCCAGCCGCGCGGCTAGTTCGGACTGGGTCAGCCAGGATTGGTGTACCAACATCCCGTCGGGCGCCGCATCGAGCAGCAGGCGCGCCAGCCGTACTTCCACCGTGTGGAGGGAGAGATCGGCCACCAGGTCGGCCAGGTAGGCGATACGGTCGGCCATGTTCGCCATGATCTGGACCAGCACACCGGGGGATGGATCAGGGTGGTGTGGCGGCTGATCGCCCCGGTGTGCTCGCTTCTGGCGGGTGCTGGGACAACACCGTGTCCCAGTTTACGGAACTGACATGCTGCACATCGGTATAGATGGCGCTGCCGGCGAGAATGGTGTAGATGTCGCCCACGGGCAGCGTCACAATCCCCGGCCCCAGCAGTGGAACTTCCGAGGAATGATTGAAGATACCGTCGCGGTAGACTTCAAGCTCACCTCTCGCCAGTCCGACCGTCAGAGCGAGGTCGAGCTTGCTCTGGGGCATATTCATGGCGCCGGCGGGAAGCACGAAAGGTGCTGGATTCTGCGACGGTGTAGCCAGTGCGCCCGACCCACTGAGTACATAGCGTTCAATGACCCCCGTCGAGGGTTCTTCCCAGGTGACATCGCCGTGCATCTGCCATGTACAGTGCGACGCCGGCCCGCTCACCACGGGAACCGCGTCTTCATTGGGATAGCCTGCCTCATCACTCGGTGACCAGCGATAGGGGTGGATATCGGAGCGCAGTTGCAGATCGCACGTCACATCGGCGTAGAGACCGGGCGCCGGCGCCAACAGCGTGTACTCCTCACGCCACCGGATGCCTCCTACCCATTCCGTGATTGGCACAACGTTCGAGTTGCGTCCCAGCACTGTGACGGTCACCGGACCTATCGAACCGGGTCCAGCAGGCTGCGTCTGGACGGTAATCTCGTCCTCCGCCCAACTCACAAGTTGGGTGGGCTGCCCATCGACGGAGACGGCGCCCACAGCGTTGCCAAAGTCGCCCGACAGGTGTAACAAGTAGACAGGAACTTGCCCGGCCGTGTGGCGGCGAATGACGGTTATCTGCTCGATCGAGGGCAGGAGCAGGGCGAATTGATCCTCGGGTGTACTTGCCATCCTGTCGATCTGGAATTCGACCAGACAACTGCCCGTCCCAGTGATGCAGGAACTGTTTTCCTGGTGCCATCCCTTGAGGATGATGTAATGGACGGCGTCGTGAAGCGCTGCAGGTCGGCGGGGCGGCGACACGCTGTCATAGACGTTTGCCGCCAACATCAAATCAAATAGCTGGCGCGCTACGGCGGCGGACAATCCGTCGCTGATCGGATTTGTCCAGCCGGCAAAGACGCTGGCGCCGGCGCCGGCAAAGGCCTGGCGCATCGGCTGCGCAGCCGGGTGCATCCCACTGCAGCCGTTGAAGAACACAAAACTGCGCGGGACAAAGGTCATGTAGGTGGATACAAAGGCGGGGGTGATGCTGTAATGCCATTCTGTGGTGCAGCCGGCGCCGCTCGGGTTGCGATCCTCTGTGGTCAACATGTACGCCATTCGCCCCGCCATGAGATCGCTCAGATAGGCAACGTCATTGGGCAGGCTCCAGAGAGTCTGTGTCCACATGGTATAGGTGGTCCCCGTAATCGGACGTACAAGGCCGCCGTGTGAATCGAAATAGAACACCGCCGCATCATGCACCGATTTCAGCCCTTCAACAGTCGGTGGAGTCGCCATGACCTGATACCCGGCACTGGTCAGCCATGCACCGATCTCCTGGCTGGTGTCGGTGAAGCAACTACCCAGGGCGTTCATCACGTAGGCGCGCTGTGTGGCGGGCAATTCATCCTGTGGCGCAGTTGGGAAGTGTCTGGTGAGGGCGTTCCTGGCCACCCCCTCATCTGGGGACTTGGCCATCGGGATTGTG
>JAPKMV010000418.1 GCA_026645635.1 Caldilineaceae bacterium | reverse complement strand
GGAAGCAATCCATTTCGGCCACGCCGGATTCGTTCCAGTCCCACGCCGCGACCGTGCCGTCGGCGTTCAGAATATTCGTCTCCGGGTTGGCAGCATCGGGCGCCAGGTCAGTCAGCGGCGCACCGTCGCGGCTGGTCGTCGCCGGTCCGCCGCCGGCCACGCGCGCGCCGAGGAGCATCAGCCATTCGGCCGTGCTCAGGTCGAGCCGTTCGTCGCCCGTCGGCGTCAGATAGCGGTAGGTGAGCGGGTCCCACTTGCCGAAGAGACCGCCGCTGGCATCCCAGGCGCGGCCGCCGGTGGTCTGTCCAGGCGCCGTCAAGCCGGCCAGGCCGAGATCGGCGTGAAAGCTGTGGTCGGCAATGAAAGCCGTATCGTGGCAGGCGCCGCAGGTCTGCATCGTCGAGACCGGCTGCCCGCTCTCCAGGACGTTGGCGCCGGCGGCGTCGCGCAGGACGAAGACCGGGTGCAGCGGCGAGAGCGGCGCGGGCGTCTCCGCCGCGGACTGCGCCGTCGCCTGGCCGCTGCCCAGAGTCACCGCAGCCAGCGCCAGGATGAGAAAGAGAGTAAGGTATAGAAAATAGGAAGTAGGGCGTCGCATGAATCGCATCTTTCCTGAGTGATTACGGCTGGACATCGCGCCCACCCCATTCGATGGGATCGCCGGGGTAGCCGAGCGCCTCCCAATCCATCAGGCCGTTGTCGGCGTGGCAATCTTCGCACTGGAGCGCGTTCTCTTTGGGCTGCACCATGTGCGTCGTCGGCCAGTACATCCAGGTTTCGGCAAAGCCATACTCGCCGCTGAACTCCAGCCCGTTGGCCTCCGCCCCCATCGCCAGCGCCGACGGCCAGTCGAAGGTCGTCCAGAAGCCGCCCTCACCCGAAGTCGTCGGCGGCAGCAGGTAGTTGTTGACGGTGTCGTAGGGCTGTTTGGCGCGGTGCACCTTGAAGGGCCAGATGCGCGCGTCCGCGGCGTCGATCGCGCCGCTGGGCGGGTTGAGCAGCGTCGGCCCTTCGGCGGCAAGCTGGTCGCCCATGAGGTAGCGATAGGAGACGCCGCCATCGTACCAGAGATATTCAGGCTGGTAATCCTTCTCGTAGAGGAAGTCGCCTTTGATCTTGAGGAAGGAATAATGATCCTCCGGCTTGTCCTGGCCGGCTGTCGACCAGTCCCAAGTCACCTTGGTCGGGTTCTTCGACGCAATGGTGGGAATGTGGCAGGTCTGACAAGCCACCGTCGCGGTGTGGGAATTGATGCGTTCATCTTCATGCAGGTCGGCAGCGTGGCAGTCGGTGCAGGCCACCTGGTTCTCGTCGTCCACGCTCACCGACAACATGCGCCCGGAGATATTGTGGTCATCCGTGGTGTGGCAATCGGTGCAGACGAAATCGTAGCGCCCCATGTGTACGTCGAGATTCTCCGAGGGGAAGAGCAGGCTCTCGTCCAGGTCGCCGTGCTTGACGTTGTTGCCGCCGCCGCCGTCGAAGTGACACTTGCCGCAGTTGTCGCGGCCTGGGTTGCGCACGCTCTTGGCGGCGGCGACCAGGTCCACGCCCTCCGCCGGGTTGCCGTACTCGCCCTTGGCGTAGAGCGCGGTGTCGGCGTGGCAGGCCAGGCAGTCGACGTTATCCGCTTGTTCCAGGTTTTCCGGCGCGTTTTCCCAGTCGTAGCCGGCGTGGCAGGTCATGCAGGTGCGTTCGTTGCTCGTGGCGGCGATACAGAAGTTGTTGATCAGGTTGATCTTGCCGATGCCTTCGACGACGCCATCGTGGCCAGGGATCGCCACCGGTTCGCTCTCCCAGGTCCAGTGCACCGTGTGCATCACCTGGTCGGCGGCGTCTTCGTGGCACTCCATGCACGCCTGTGTGACTTCCTGGCCGGACGCAAACGGCCCCTGCACGATGTCGGCGTGGCTGGTGTGTTCGGCGTGGTCGGGAACGCCGGCCCACGGGTCGTCGGCTGTGCTGGCTGTGCGTGGCCAGAAGATGAAGGCTGGAATGGCGATGGCCAGCACCACGGCTAGCAGCCCCAGCACCCAGATAAAGCGTTTGACTTTCATTTGGCCATCCTCGTTGGATCAGGCGGTGAGAAATGACGGTGGGTGGGCCGGTCGCGTTCATCGGTCGGGGCCAGCACGACAAGCATTTGCGCCGCGTCGTCGGTCGCGTTCTGCCAGCGGTGCGGCAAATGTGACTCGAAGATCAGGCTGTCACCCGGCTTCAGGAGATAGACGGTGTCGTCCACCGTGTAGGCGATCTCCCCGCGCAGGCAGAAGGCGAATTCATAGCCGGTGTGGACGATCAGTTCAGCGCCGCTGCCGGTGTGCGGCTCCAGCGTCACCAGGCAAGGGTGCAGCGCCTGGCTGGCAAAGCCGGCGGCCAGGTTTTCCACGGCGCCATGCTCGAAGCGGGCGCTGCGGCGTGCGTCGCCGGAGCAGAAGACGGCGCGGTGGGTGAGTTCCGGCGTCTCAAAAAAGGCGGTGATGGGTACATTCAAGGCCGCGGCGGCGCGCTGCAGCGTGCTCACGCTGGGTGAGATTTTGCCATTCTCGATCAGGCTCAGGGTGTTGACCGAAAGGCCGCTGATCTCCGCCAGCCCGCGGATGGAGAAGCCGCGTTCCATGCGCAGTTGGCGCACCTGCTGGCCGACATGACTTTCCTGGCTGGAAGGATCAGCGCCGCTCAATACGTCAGCCATTGCTTGATTTGCTTTGTCGATCATGGGTCGTCCTTTCCAAACTCAATTGTATGCACACAATATCATAGTTGATAAAGTGGAAATTTCAACCAAGAAAATGTCCTATCTTTTTTGGGACATTCCGCGTACGGGAGTGTGATAGAATCTCTTGGAGAAGTTCAGGCCACTCACGCCAAGACGCCAAGAGTCTGTTTGTAAAGCCATCCACTTCGACGCGGAGGCGCAGAGATGCAGAGAAACGCAGAGGAACTGCCATAGAATCGCACCAAATTTTCTTCTCTGCGAACCTCTGCGACTCCGCGTCTCTGCGTCAAAGCGGTCTTGTCAAACAGTTTCTCAGCGATGATTGCGCCTCAGCGAGGCACGGCCGCTAACCCGGCAGCAATGTCCGCTCCGCCAGTTGGGGCGCATTCATGGCGCCCGTCATGTAGAGATACTGCTTGCCGGCCACCGTCGTAAAACCGGCGTGGGCGCCGTCGGGCGTCATCGCCACGATGTTCATGTACTGGCCGGTGCGGGCGTCGAGCACTTGCAGGTCGCGCAGCGCTTCCAAGCCGGCGTCGAGCAGCGACATGCCCATTTTCAGGTAGAGCACCAGGCTGCGCGCAGTGCTGACGCGGATCGCCAGCTCGCCCATGCCGGTGCAGCCGGCGGCGCCGTAGCGGTTGTCGCAGTAGTTGCCCGCGCCGATGAGCGGGCTGTCGCCGACGCGGCCCGGATATTTCCAGCCGATGCCGCTGGTGCTCACGGCGGAGGCCAGGTTGCCCTGCTGGTCGCGGGCGATGAAGTTGACCGTGCCCAGCGTATCGACGCGCCCGGCCTTGTAGAGCTTGTCCTGCAGGTTGAGCGGCTGCGTCAATTGTGCGGCGATCGCGCGCAGGGGGACCTGCTCGTCGAGATCGACGCTGCGCTCCGTGAAGCGTTCGCGCCAGCGGGCCAGCGCTTCGTCCGTGCGCTGATCCTGGGGCGACTCGCCCAGTTCTGCGGCCAGACGTTCGGCGCCGCGGGCAGCCAGCAGCACATGGGGCGTCTGTTCCATCACCTGCCGCGCCAGGCGAATGGCGCGGCCGTAGCCCATCACCGCGGCCACCGCGCCGGCGCTCAGCGTGCGCCCATCCATGATGCTGGCATCCAGTTCCACGTCGCCGAGCACATTGGGCAGTCCGCCGTAGCCGACGCTGTGATCGGTGGGGTCATCTTCCACATAGCGGCAGGCAATTTCCACGGCGTCCAGCGCGCTGCCGCCCTCGCGCAGCAGGTGCATGGCGGCAAGCATCCCGCCCCGGCCATTTTCACTGGAGATGATCACTGGCATGTGCTGTGTCACTCTGGACCTCGCTGCGCATCGAAGCGTTCGAGTATGGGTTGAAGCTGGGCGATCAAGCTGGCCCAGTCACCTTCGGGTAACTTATTGACCGTCACAAAATCCTGCGCCATGAAGACGTTGTAGACGCCGCCGGCCGCGAAAAGCTGCGCGGCCAGGGGGTGACCGGCGGCAGCTTCGGCGCCAGCAAAGCTCAGCGGCCGCGCAAAATGCACGCGACTCAGCACGAACTTCATGGCGTTGGGATTGGGCGTCGGCTGGACGATGACTGACATGGCGGTAGTATAGCAGGTGTGCGTACTTTGCCAGAATGGAATATGATTTGCGAGGGGCGAGG
>JAPKMV010000417.1 GCA_026645635.1 Caldilineaceae bacterium | reverse complement strand
CTACCTTCATGTGTATATTGCCCGTCGTCTGGCGCCGTGGCCCTGAGTTTATACTTTGAGCGGGCACAGGGTGCGTTTTTGTCACCCTCTCACCCCCTCACTTTGTCCGGTATATGTGTCTTCGAGTGCGATCAAAATCTTGCCAAAATGTTCATCCGCCAGCATGTGCGCCATTGCCGTCTGGAACGCCTGCAGCGGATAGATGGAGTCTACCGCAGGCACAAGCATTCCGCGGAAAACCAGATCCATTACGCGCAGGTAATCGTCCTGCGTCCCCATCGTGCTGCCGATGATGCGCAGGTGCCGCGCAAAGATCAGGTTGATGGGCACGCTGGCGGCATAGCCGCTGGTGCCCCCTACGGTGACCAACCGCCCGCCGGGCGCCAGCGTGCGCAGGCTGGCGGGCCAGGTCGCCTGGCCGACGTTGTCGACCACCATCTCCACGCCCTCGCGCCCGGTCGCCAGAAAGACCGCCTTGCTCCAGTCCGGGTCCGCGCTGCGGTCGTGCGTCCAGTGGGCGCCGATCTGGCTCGCCCGCTCCGCTTTGGCTGCGTTCGAGGCGACTACATAGACCTGCGCGCCGGCCAGCCTGGCGATCTGGATCGCGGCGGTGTTGACGCCGCCGCCGCCGCCCACCACCAACACCCGCTCGCCTGCGCGCAGCCCGCCGGCCACGATCAGGCTGTGCCAGGCGGTGACGTAGACCAGCGAAGCCGCGGCCGCCAGCCGCCGATCGTAGCCGGCGGGAATCTCCACCAGGTTGCGCGCAGGCACGGTCACATACTCCGCGCACGCGCCGGGCACATGCTCGCCCAGCAGATGTCCGCTGCGGCAGCGGTTTTGCTCCCCGCGGCGGCAGGCGCGGCACTGGCCACACCAGATCAGCGGGTTAGCGGTGACCCATTGACCGGCGCGCCAGTCGCGCACGGCCGCGCCCACCGCCACGATCTCGCCGCTGAAGTCGCTGCATGGAATGTGAGGCAGGCGCAGGTTCAGCCCTTTCCAGCCGATGCGCACAAAATTGTCCAGCCGGTTGATGGCCGCATAGGCGACGCGCACCAGCACGGCGTCGGGGTCAGGCGTGGGCGTCGGGAGATCGTCGGCCAGGCGATAGGCGGCCAGATCTGGGCTATGCTGGTCGAACACAATGGCGCGCATGGGCAGAAGGATCGCTTACGGTTACCGTTTGCCAGTAGGGCTGCGGGTGGCGCGCGTCCAGCTCGCGCGCCACCCGCAGCGTCGGTTATTGATTCACCAGAAACAGGGCGGCGGCGACGGCGCCGGCCACCATGCAAAGCCCCAGAAAGACCGCGGCAAGCAGCACCAGGCCGCAGCTAAAGACGATATTCTTGAGCGCAGCCCGCGACGCCGTCACAATGGAGAGACCGGCGCCGACAACGCCCAACGCCACGCTCATGGCCACGACGGCAACGAACACGCTGGGCGGCGCTTCCCACCCCAGCACGGTGTAGGTGATGTACAGCCCAATGACGCCCGCACCGACGCCGCACGCCGCGCTCAGCAGGATGATGAGCAGCGACGGCTGATCCTCGTCCAACGCCGGGTCATACGCGTCATACGGTGGGTCGTTGTCACTGCCGTGTGGGGAATTGGGTCTGGAAACATTCCGAGCCACCGCGGCTCCTCAGCCTGGTACGAATTGATTCTACGTTGCCGCCTGCGCGCCGCCCCTATTTTACACGAATGTGATCCGAAGGCCAAAGGTCACGTGGGGTGTCATGGTTCGGTTTTGACGGGGTTGCCAACGTCAGGTAATCTAGTCTGAAAAAACGATTCAAAAAGGAAGATGCAATGGGCAATGGAGCAAACTATTCGGTGACGTCGGTTCTCGACATCTTTCGCGTGGCGAAGGCGCTGCAGGCGGCGCCGGTCGGCCACACGATCGACTATCACGGCATCGTCGGCAGCACGATGGCCATCGCCCGGGAGCTGGCGCAACAGCCGGAGACGCTTTCGGGCACGCTCGTCATCGCCGAAGAACAGAACGCCGGCCTGGGACGCATGGAGCGCCGTTGGGAGGCGCCGTACGCGCAGGGGCTGCTGCTCAGCCTGATTCTCAAAGGGGAACAACTGCCGCTGCGCCCGGTGCAGGCGCCGATGCTTGCCGGCATTGCCCTGGTGCAGGCGATCACTGCAGTGGCCCCCGAACTCGCCGACGAAATCGGGCTGAAATGGCCCAACGATGTGCTCTTGGGGGAGGATCTGGCCAGCGGACGCAAGGTCGCCGGCATTTTGATCGAATCGTCCTACCGCGAGGATCGGTTGGAGTATGTGATCGTCGGCATGGGGATCAATGTCAACCAGCAGGCGGCGGACTTGCCCGCCGTGCCGCCCGAGGCGCCTGCGCCCACCAGCCTGCGCCTGCACCTGGGGCGTCCGCTCGACCGCGCCGACCTGCTCATCGCCCTCTGCATGGCCTGGGTTGACCTGCTGGGGCCGGAGCGCCGCGATATCGGGCAGGAGTGGCGCAACCTGCTCTACACCCTGGGCCAGCCCGTGACAGTGCGCTACTTTGGCGACAGCGGCGCGGTGCTCAACGGCGTCGCCACGGATGTCACAGCCGACGGCGAACTGGTGGTGCAGGATGATGGCGGCCGTACCGTGGTGGTCAGTTCCGGCGATGTCACCTGCCGCCATCGCCCCACCAGCGCGGCGTAGGAGACGATTATTACAGTGCGTAAACCCTGGCGGTGGCTGGCGGAACTGGTCTTGGTGGGCGTGTTGCTCGTGTTGTTGCCCGCGCCCGCCGCCCAGGCCGCCGGCCAATTGTCCCCGTGGGCGCAGGGCGATGAGACGCCCACCGTGACGGCTACGGCCACCTTCACTGCGACGCCGGGCGAGACGCCCACCGTCACCCCCACGGAAACGATCACACCGACCGCGACGCCGGCTGTCATCCAGTCCTGCACAGACGTGGCTGCATTCGTAACCGTGGAAAAACGCGTGGGGCTGTCGTCCGATGTCTGCACAGCCGGCGCCACCCAACTGAACATCACCGCGGGCACGCCCATCTATTACTGCTATCACCTCGCTGTTGCCAGCAACCTGCCTGTTCCCTCCACGGTGATGGCGATGACGCTGCTCGACGAAGACCCGCAGCTCATCGTCCCCTGGCAGCCCGGCGCCACGCTCGTCCCGGCCGGCGAGAGCCTGCGGGTTTCGCGCCCGGTGCCCAGCGACATCCAGGCTGCGATCACGTCCTCGCGCGCCACGACCGCCACCTGGAATGTGCTGGTCAACGGCCTGAGCTGCGCCATCCCCAGCAACACGACTTTCGTCACGGTGGGCCGCCCGCGCACCGAAGTCCTCCTGCGCGTGGCCGGCAGTTCGGGCGATCCGTGCGCGGTGGCGAACGCAGTCAACAACATCGGCTCCAGCCAGTTTGCCAATTTCTGTCTGGGCATCCGCAACACCGGCAACCTGACCCTTACCCAGCATATCGTCGATGTGCCGCAGTTGGGCATCGACAACGTGACGGTCAACGCGACGGTCGGGCCGGGCGGGGTCGCCTACATCACCTCCTCCAGCACGCCGGCGATTGCCCAGCTCACGCGCCAGGTGCGCGAGGTGGAGTTTTCCGCCGAAGCGCGGGTGGTTTCCATCGCCATCGACGGCGTCGCCGCGCCGGCCGCATTCAACGCTGCGACCAGCCGCAGCAGTGCGGCCATCAGCGTGCGCAAGGTCGTCACCCGCGACCCGACCGGCTGCCCCAGCGTTAGCGACTCGCCGATTGTCGCCGGCCAACTGGTCTATCTCTGCTACAGCGTCACCAACAACGGCCCGGTGGAATTGTTGCAGCACTCCTTCACCGACTCGGGGGTGAACGTTTCGACATCGTTCGTCACCGAAATCCCGGTCAACGGCACGCTGAACGTCAACAATGCCACGCTCGGCCAGTTGGGCCGGCCGCAGATTCTCGGCCCCTTTGCGGCCAGCAGCGGCGTCAACGGCAATGTGACCTTTGTGGCGCAAAACCAGGCGCTTGGCTTCCGCGCGCAGGGTTCGGCCTCCGCCAGCTCGGCGGTCAACACGCCCACGCCACGCCCCACCGACGAACCGACGCCGACGAACACGCCGATCTTCGCACCCACCGCCACGCCGCTGCCCACGCTGACGCCCTTCCCGCCGACGCCGACTGCCACGCCCACCTGGACGCCCGCGCCCACCTGGACGCCGCCGCCCACGGTGATCATCTTCACTACGCCCAGCAGCCAGGGCACGCCTTACCCTGCGATCGGCGGGGGCCAGCCGCCTCCCAACCAGCAGTTCCCGGCAGATCCCGTTGCGCAGACGGCCATCGCCAACGCTGCTACGGCCACCGCCATCTTCTTCCAGACC
>JAPKMV010000416.1 GCA_026645635.1 Caldilineaceae bacterium | reverse complement strand
CCATCGGCATCGACCCGACCGGCCCCATACGGCACGCGGCCAGGGCCAACATGGCGGCGACCAGCAGCAGCGCGGTCGCCATGCGCGTCATTTTCATGGTTGTGACTCCTTCAGAAGATCAAATCTAAGCTGTCTATGCTGTGTTCTCTCATAGGCTGTTTGTTAAGATCCCTTTGACGCAGAGGCGCGGAATTGCGGAGCCACGCAGAGGAAGAACAGAGGAGTTCTTCCGGTGTGTTCTCTGCGTTTCTCTGCATCTTGGCGCCTCTGCGTCAAAGGGATACTCATACACCTTATGACCAGCGCGGGGGCGGCAGTTCCTGACGCAGCACGATCCAGCGGGCGGCAGGCGCGGACAGCACGCGCGGGAAGCCGGGTGCATCCGCCCGCGCCGGCCAGGCCGCGGCCAGCACGACGAGCAGCAAGATGGAGATCGCCAGCAGCGGCGGCGTCGCCTTGCCGGACGGGAGCGCCGCGTCGCCGTGATCGTGCGCGTGAGGCGCGCCGTTGTGGGCGTGTTCCTCCGGCGCCAGGAAGACAAAATGAGCGCGGGCGTGGGGATGGCCGGGCGTGGCCTGGGCGCCCCAACAGATGAAGGGCAGCACCAGGCCAAAGAGACCGGCGAAGCAGAGGTTCAGCAGTGCGTGCGACGCGCGGCTATGCACCGGCGCGCTCATCCCGCGGACCGGCTGCTCCGCAGCGCTTCCGCAGTGGCGCGCCAATCAATCTCGGCGTAGGTGGCCTCCAGTTCGGCGGCCACCGCGTCGGCCACTGCGCGCGGGGCGCCGTCGCGTTCCTGCGCGTCGCTCCAGCGAAACTGCTCGGTGTAGGCGTCGGAGCCGACCAGCCCGGCGACCATCGCCGCGGCGTCCACGGCTTCCTGGAAACGCTCGGCCAGCGCAACCGAGACCCGGTTGCGGCCCTCGTTGGCCTTCACCTGCACAGGAATATCTGACCAGTAGAGAATTTGATAGGTTGCCATCCGCTCATCCTTCGTCTATACTTGCGCCCAATTTCGGCCATATCGCAATCATACAACATGGGCTGTCCCACCCGCTACCTGCAACCGGCGCGTGGGTCGAAAAGTCGGCAGCGCCGGCTGCGAAGCCAGCAAGGAGCATCCGTGAACGACGCCAAGATCATCTGTCACAATCTGTGGAAAGTGTTCGGGCCGGCTGCGGCGCATATCGCCGACCAAACGACGCCGGAGATGACGCGCAGCGCCGTGCTGGAGCAGACCGGCCACGTGCTGGCGGTGCGCAACGTGTCGCTCGAGGTGATGGAAGGCGAAATCTTCGTGGTGATGGGGCTGTCGGGCAGCGGCAAGTCTACGTTGATCCGCTGTCTGTCACGACTGGTAGAGCCGACGTTGGGGCAGATCCTCGTCAACGGCGCCGACGTGACCGCGATGAACGAGCGCGACCTGCGCGATCTGCGTCGCCACACCATGAGCATGGTCTTTCAGCGCTTCGGCCTTTTCTCCCATCGCCGCGTCATCGACAACGTGGTTTATGGGCTGGAAGTGCAGGGTATGCCCAAAGAGCAACGGCTGGCGCGCGCACGCCAGATTCTGGAGCTGGTGGAGTTGCACGGTTGGGAGAATCACTATCCCCATGAACTGAGCGGCGGCATGCAGCAGCGCGTCGGGCTGGCGCGGGCGCTGGCGGTGGACCCGGAAATCCTGCTCTGCGACGAACCCTTCAGCGCGCTCGACCCGCTGATCCGCCGCGACATGCAGAACGAGTTGATCCGGCTGCAAAAGAATCTGCACAAGACGCTGGTCTTCATCACCCACGACTTTCTCGAAGCAATCAAACTCGGCGACCGCATCGCCATCATGAAGGACGGCGAATTCGTCCAGATCGGCACGCCGGAGCAGATCGTCGCACATCCGGTCAACGCCTATGTGCGCGAGTTTACGAAGGACGTGCCGCGCGTCAAGGTGCTCACTGCGCGCAGCGTCATGCAGCCCATCCGCGACAAAACCGAGCTGATCGGCAAAGCCATCGCCATCGACACGACGCTGGAGGCGCTGATCCCGCTCACGGTGGATAGCGACTTGGGCGTGCCGATCGTCGATCAGTACGAGAACCTGGTCGGCGTCGTCGACCGCAAAGCCGTGATGCTCGCCCTGGCGGACACCCTGGTGGAAGTCAGCCATTGAACAACCAGGCGCCGCCATCCAAACCATGAGCGTCAGCGAGTGGCGGGCGGATGCTCTTCTGCAGAATGATTCACACACCGAGGTGAGCCGATGACGAAAGCGATTGCTGTCTCCACACCGGCGCGGACGGGCCGGCCACTCTCCCACTACGCGCCTCATGTGCTGGTCGCGCTGGCGCTGCTGCTGATCGCCTACAACCTGTTCGTTGCGCCCATCGGCGCCTTCCCTGCCGACTGGAACCTCGGGCTGCGCGCCCCCCTAGATGAGTTCAAAAAGTGGGTGGTCGGCAACCGCGCCACCAGCCCAGCCTTCTTGTTCTTCTTCGACCCAGTCAGCGACGGCATGGACTTTGTCATTCGCCAGATGGAGGCGCTGCTTCTCTGGCTGCCGTGGCCGGTCATCGTTGCTGTGGCTTTCCTCCTGGGAAACCGTTTCAGCGGACTGCGGCTGGGTCTGGGCGCCGTTCTCTGCCTCATCTTCATGGGTCTCTTCGGCCTCTGGGACGAAAGCATGGAGACCCTGGCGCTGATGCTCGCCGCGGTCACCATCGCCCTGCTGATTGGCATTCCCCTGGGCGTCTGGGTCGCGCGCAGCAACCGCGCCGAAGCGGTCATGCGCCCCATCCTCGACGGCATGCAGACAATGCCGGCCTTCGTCTACTTGATCCCCGTGGTGCTCTTCTTCGGCATCGGCCCGGTGCCGGCGGCCATCGCCGCGGTGATCTACGCCGTGCCACCGGCAGTGCGCCTGACCAACCTGGGTCTGCGCCGCGTTGCGGACGACGTGCTGGAGGCCGCCGACGCCTTCGGCTCCACCCCACGCCAGACCCTCGTCAAGGTGCAGATTCCCCAGGCGCTGCCGTCGATCCTCACCGGCGTCAACCAGACGATCATGATGGCGCTGAGCATCGTGATCATCGCCGCGCTGGTGGGGGCGGGCGGGCTGGGCGATGTGGTGCTGCGTTCGCTGCGCCGCCTCGATGTGGGTATGGCGCTGGAAGCGGGTTTGACCATCGTGCTGATGGCCATACTGCTCGACCGGCTGAGCAATGCCGCAGGCCAGATTCACTACGTCAGCGTCGCCGGCTTCACCGGCTTTCGCCTGCTGCCCGAGCAGTGGCAGCGGCATGGGTGGGCGCAAGCGGTGGAGAAGGGCATCGACGGCATCTACACTCTATGCCGGCGCGCCGGACAAGCCCTGCCGGGCTTCCTGGGCCGGCACAGCTATCTCGTGTTGAGCCTGGTTGCGTTGATTGCGCTGGCCGCGCTCTGTTTTGCCCTCGGTTGGACCGAATTTCCCGAAGCGTGGCGTCTCTCGCTGGCAGCGCCGGTCAACGCCGTGGTCAAGTGGATGCAGGTCAACCTCTACGAGATCGGCGACAGC
The DNA here is from genome assembly GCA_026645635.1 of Caldilineaceae bacterium. GTDB lineage: Bacteria > Chloroflexota > Anaerolineae > Caldilineales > Caldilineaceae > Fredericiella. The sequence continues at coordinate 812 of JAPKMV010000416.1, read as the reverse complement.
GGGCTGGGCGCCGGTCCTTTCAGTGACTTCGTGTCACTCTTCATCCTGGCCCCGCTGCGCCACCTCTTCACCGAGATCATCCCGTGGCCGGCGCTGATCCTACTGGTGGCCGCGCTGGCCGGGTGGCTCGCGGGCTGGAAGCTGGCGCTGACCTATGTGATTTCCATGTTGTTCATCGGCTACCTGGGCATGTGGGGCGCGGCGGTGGACACCTTCACCCAGGTGCTGGTGGCCGTGGCGGCGACCATCGCTATCGGCGTGCCGCTGGGCATCTGGGCGGCGCGGCGGCGCACCGTGGAGCGCGTCATGCGCCCGATTCTCGACTTCTTGCAGACGATTCCCAGCTTTGTCTATCTGGTGCCGGTGATCATGCTCTTCAACGTCGGGCGCGTGCCGGGACTGATCGCCTCGGTGCTCTATGCCCTCCCGCCGCAGATCCGCCTCACCACGCTGGGCATCCGCCAGGTGGACAGCGCCGCCGTCGAGGCCGCAGAATCCTTCGGCTCCACGCCCGGCCAGACCCTGCGCAAAGTGCAGTTTCCCCTGGCGCTGCCGCAGATCATGCTCGGCGTCAATCAGGCGATCATGATGGTGCTGTCGATGGTGATCATCGCCGGCATGGTGGGCGCGGCGGGGCTGGGTCTGGAGGTCGTCGACGGGATGCAGAACAACCGCATGGGGCAGAGCGTCGAAGCCGGCCTGGCCATCGTCATCCTGGCCATCATGTTCGACCGCCTCACCCAGGCGCTGGCGCGGCGGGCGGAGGAGAGTGCGCACTTGAGTGTGTGATGTTGTGAGAGGGCGAGGGGGTG
>JAPKMV010000415.1 GCA_026645635.1 Caldilineaceae bacterium | reverse complement strand
TAAACTCCCAATCCTTGCGCGCCATGCGGGCGTCGATGGCGGCGTCGGCCACGGCGTTGCCATCGACATCGACCACGATCAGATCGACGTCGATCGCATCGCCTGGCTCCACAAAGATACTCGCACTGCGCATGCCGACGTAGAGCTTGGACGGATGAACCAGCAGGCTGGTGGAGGCGGACCAGGCCTGGCGGTTGACATCCATCACCACCGCGTCGGCCTGTACGCTGTAGGGGCGTGGTTCCGCCGCCTGGACAAAGTCCATTTGCAGATAGTGGTTGCCCGTGGCGTCGGTGCGTGCGTTATATTCCAGGCCGTCGCCGCTCTCGTTGTTGTAGAAGCCGCCGTAGACGGGCATGTCGTAGCTGAAACCGAAGTCGCGCCACCAGGGCGTCCAGACGCCAAAGTTGAAGTCGGGCCAGTTGGGCGGCGTGTAATTCGTCGACTGGGCGGCCACATTCCAGGTTGTCTCGGCGTTGGGCAGCGGCCCGCCGGCGTAGTATTGTGCCGAGACGGCGACCACGGCTGCATCGCCCAGGTAGTAGGGGCCGGTCGTCTCGTTGCGTGCGGTCACGGCAAACTCGGGCCGGCGGAACTCCTGCACCTGGAAGGAGTGATAGTATTCTTGCCCTGACAATGTGGCGCCGGGCTGGAGATTGTTGACGTTGAAGCGGATCGATGCGTAGCCCAGGTTGCTGGCGGCGGGCAGCGTGAAGGCCAGGTCGAAGCCGCCCAAGTCATTGAGATCGGTCACGCCATTGTGGATGCTGTTGCCCTGCGGGTCCATCACCTGGTAGCTTACCGCCGCACCGCCGAGGCGCGCCAGATCCACATCACCGTCCGCCCCCGCGCCGATATGGCGCAGCCAACCCTTGACATGCACTTCCTCGCCGGGGCGATACATGGCGCGGTCATCGAAGACGTACCAGCGCAGTTCATCGGTCAGCCCGTAGCTCGTCCAACCATAGTCATCCCAGTAGGAACTCGATCGAGGCAGGATGGCCGTCTCCTCACCCAGGGCGCCCACCAGCACCGTGGCCGGTTTCTCCGACAGCGCCAGCCGGGCGATGCCGTCGGCGTCAGTCACGCCGGCCGCGCCGGAGGGCTGCAGCGCCACCTGGACGCCGGGCAGCGGCGCGCCGCTGCGCAGGTCGGTGGCCCACGCCACCATCTGCGCGGAGTCGGTGATGGCGTCCAGGCCGATGTTGGTCCACTGCACCCAGCTCTGCACCACGTAATCGTAATCGGGCGAGAAAATCGAGAGGAGCGACAGCGGCTTGTCCACCACGACGATGAGGTGGCCCGGTTTGCCGCCAAACGCACTGCTGAGGTCAATGTTGGTCTCGGTCATCACGTCTGGCGCAGCGCCGGTCTCGACCACGGTGTTGAGCACCTCGCGGCCGGGCGGCGTCTGGCCGCGGTCGCGATAGAAGTTCTGCATGTACTGGAGATAGGCAGGCCAATCTTCCGGCGCGACAGCGTAGGCGCGCACGCGCAGCCGGTCATAGTTGACGCTGAAGACGGTGAAAACCGGCTTGTCGGCAAACGGGTCGAGGGTGGTCAAGGCATTTTGCGGCCCGGTAAGAAAGCTGGAGGCGTTGCCGGTGGTGAAGGTGAAGCTCTGCTCCGCACCGAGCGTCTGGCCGAAGATATCTTTCACCGCACTGCTCACGGTGATCTTGTAGGTGGTGCGGCCGGCAGTGGCGCCCTGGATCTCCAGTGTGTCATAGTAGCCGGAGACGGTCATGCCCTGGATCGCAGGTTCGGCTGTCACCAGCGCGTTGCTGATTGCGCTCAGGTCGAGCGGGTTATTGAACCGCACGGAGAACGGCGAGCCGGGTGGGCACTGGGCGCCGCCCCAGGAGCAGCGGCTCTCCACCACGCGCAGCGGGCCGTAGGTGGCAAAGTTGAAAGATTGCACCACTTCGCTCGTCAGCGGCCCTTCGGCGGAGGGCGTCCCTGGCCCCACGTCGATGGTCACGGTGGTGTCGGCCGGAAATTCGCTCTCAGTGCGGAAGGCCAGCCAGCGGCCGTCGCCGGCGCGCTTTGCCAGGTCGGCCACGTCGGCATTGGCGGCGACTTCCTCTGCGGTGGCCAGGCGCAGGGGGAAGCTCTGCCCGCTCGCCGTGGCGCGCACCGTCGCCAGCACTGCGGCCGGGTCGATGAGCTGGTTGAAGGAGACGAAGAGCACCGGGTCGCGCGGCTGCGGGCTGCTGCTTGGATAGCTGGTCACGATCTGCGGCGCGGGCATGCGGAAGGTCCAGGTCACCGGCTCGGCCAGCTCGCCGCCCACCGCCGAGGTCGTCCCCGCAGGCACTTCCACGCTGTACTCGGTCGCCATCGGAAAGCGGTTCAGGTCGTCACTGCGATATTCGAAAGTCAGGGTTTGCGTGCCCAGCCACTTCCAGACGCCCGGCAGTTCCGGCGTCAGCTTGACGGGCACATCTTCAGCAGCAAGCTGGTCGAGCGTGCTCAGCGGGACCATGGGCTGGTTGAAGGTGACGTTGAGGAAGGGTGCGATGGGGATTTCGCCCTCCGGCGCGTAGCGCAGCACTTCCAGCGGGCCGACTTCCGGTGTGGCCGGCGGCTCCGCTTCCGCCGGCGGCGGGAAGGGCTGTTCGACTGTTACACCCGGCGTGGGTGGCGGCAGCGACGCTTCAGGCAGCCGGAAGCTGCTGGTCAACACCGCAGCCGGTTCCAGCGGCGGGAGGCGGTCGAGAATGGCCTGCGTTTCGGCCTCGCTCAGCGGCTCCGTGGTGGCCAGCGGCGGCGCCGCCGCGCCCTGGGGCGATTGTGCGCCTTCACTCAAGATCACGGTCAGGCCGTTGGTGGATTCCAGTTGGCCGGCGGTTGGATTGCTCACACTCACCTCCTGGCTGGGTGCGCTGCGCCAGCCGTTTGCCGGCGGGGCGGCAGCTTGAACAGTGGGGAGCGCCGGCGCCAGCGAGCTGATCAACATACTGGCGATGACGGCGACGGTCAGGCAGCGCCACAACGTGCGGCGAGTGGCGAAACGGGTTCTTCCAGGCATTGGTCTATCCTCCGTGCGGATGTGAAAAGTCGACGCCTGTGGATTGTTGGTGGGCCGATAGGTTGATCTTAGCCTGAAACCCCGACATCCGCAAGCACATCCGGTGACGGCATTCGGCCGCAATATGTTCCCTTCACAATATCTCCTGGGGACGCCTCTTTTGTTCCGCGGCGAAGGCCTACACACAGTGTGGGCCTTTTGCTTGCCGGGCATTTCGGAACCGCGCCACACCCGCCGTCGTCAAATGATCACGCAATGATGGTTGTTATGTGGGGAGGCCATGCATGATTCTACAACGCTTTTCTGCTGCCCGCAGCGGTTTACTCTGGGCCATGCTGCTGCTGGCGCTCGGTGTCTGGCAGGCGGCCATGCCGCTGCCTGCCCAGGCCCAGTCCGCGCCGGAGGGACGCGGCTCCGACCCGGCCTGGCAGGCCAGCTACTGGACCAACCCGACGCTGGCGGGCGACCCGATCCTGACGCGGGACGAGCCGGGGATCGCCTACAACTGGGGCAGCGGCTCGCCCGCGCCGCAGGTGCCGGCGGATCGCTTCTCGGCGCGCTGGTCGCGCTACATCTACTTCGACCGGGAGAGCGTCTACCGCTTTGCCCTGGGCAGCGACGACGGCGCGCGGCTCTTCATCGACGGCCAGATGGTGATCGACGCCTGGTACGACCACACCTACAAGACCTTCATCGCCGACAAACGGCTGGCGGCAGGCCATCATCTGCTGCAGGTGGAATACTACGACAACGTGGGCGCGGCGCGGGTCGATTTCTCCTGGCAAGACACCGCGGCGCCGCCCCCGCCTACGCCCGCGCCGCCCACCGCCACCCCAGCCAGCAGCGGCTGGCGCGGGGAATATTTCAACAACCGCGACCTGCTGGGCGCGGCGGTGCTGGTGCGCAGCGACCCGGCCATCGACTTCAACTGGGGACGCGGCTCGCCGCAGCCGGGGCGGGTCAACAGCGACATCTTCTCCGTGCGCTGGACCCAGGCAGTGAATCTGGCGCCGGGAACGTACCAGTTCCGCATCGGCGTGGATGACGGCGCGCGGGTCTACGTCAACAACCGGCGCATCATCGACGCGTGGCGGGTGCAGGGCTTCACCAACGTCACGGCGGAGCCGATCTACCTGGCCGGGCCGACGACGCTCAAGGTCGAGTATTTCGAGGATCAGGGCGACGCGGCGGTGCAGTTCAGCTACACGCGCCTGGGCGACCAGCCGACGGCCACGCCCACCGCGCCGCCTCCGCCGCCGGTGGATGCAGGCTGGCGCGGCGAGTATTTCAACAATGTGGACCTGGCCGGCGGCGCCGTGCTGGTGCGCACCGACCC
>JAPKMV010000414.1 GCA_026645635.1 Caldilineaceae bacterium | reverse complement strand
CCCGGCATGACGCTGGAACAGTACATCCCGCAAACCATCAGCCGGCTCGACCCAGCCGTCATCGTGTTCTACGACCGCGCACACGGTCTGTCCTTTGCCTTTGAGTCCATGCGCCAAACGTTCATCGACCTGACCGGATTCAATGCCGCCGCGTCCAATCCCCTGGCGCAGATGGCCGGCCTCGCTCAACAGCCAGGGGAACTGCCCACCAACCCCGCCGAGGTGCTGCCGCTGCTGGACAAACTGCTCCATGTGCGCAGCAACCGCCCGATGGTAGTGGTGATCAACTGGGCAGAAACCATCCTGCCCAACGCCCCCTTCACCCAACTCTCTCCCGAAGACCGCACCAACGTCGTCATGGCCGCCGACTGGGGCAACGACCGCACCATCGCCGCACTGGGCAACGTGCTCATCCTCACGACTCGCAATCTCGGCGATCTTCATCAGCAGGTTGCGTCGCCCAACGCCGGCTATCACCAAATCCTGGTCGATCTCCCTGACAGCGAACGGCGGCTAGCCTACATCGACATCGTGGCCGCCAAAAGCGGCGACGGCGAACCCGATTTCGCATTCACGTGGAACATGACGCCGGCCGACGTGGCCCGCCTGACCACCACGCTCAACCTGCGCGACCTCAAGACGCTGTTCCTGGAGGCGCGCTATGCCGGCGAACTGACCGCCGATCTGCTCAACGAGACCAAGGCCAAGATCATCAGCGCCGAATACGGCGACCTGGTGCAGATCGTTGACCCATCCATGACCTTCGCCGACATCGGCGACCTGGACCACATCAAGCAGTGGCTGCGCCGGAGCGTCATCGACCCGCTGCGCAGCGGCAATCGCCAGCGCTGTCCGATGGGCATTCTGTTCACCGGCCCGCCCGGCACCGGCAAGACCGCGATGGCGGAGGCGACAGCAGGCGAAGCCGGCGTCATCATGCTCAACATTCAGATGAACAAGGTCTTTGGTCGCTACGTGGGCGACAGCGAACGCAACATGGCGCGCATGCTGCAAATGGCTCGCTCCGCTGCCCCCTGCATCCTCTGGCTCGATGAGATCGACCAGGGGATCAGCCGCGGCGAAGGCGACAGCGGCGCCTCCAACCGAGTCTTCCAGCAACTGCTGCAGTTCATGAGCGATAAGAACAACCGCGGGCGCATCGTCGTCATGGCGGCCACCAATCGCCCCGACCTCATGGACGCGGCCCTCAAACGCGCCGGCCGCTTCGACAACAAGATTCCCTTCCTGCTGCCCACCGCCCCCGGTCGCGCCGCCATTTTCAATGTGATGGCCCGCCGCTACGGGCTGCAGGTGACTGTGGACGAAACCAGCGCCATCATCGAAGCCACCAACGGCTGGACTGGCGCCGAAATCGAGACCTGCGTCATCAAAGCCTGGCAACTCACACAGGACGAAGCACTCGCCCCGGAAACTGCCCTGACCGCCGCCGCCAGCCGCCTGCGTCCCACGACCGCCGATATTGAGAGCATGACGGCGCTGGCGCTGGCCGAATGCAACGACGATGACCTGCTGCCGCCCGGCTTTCAACGGCCGACCAAGGCGCAGATCGACGAAAGCATCAAGCTGCTGCCCAAACGCAGCGAACGCCAGATGTAGCACCCAAAGGAGCGAACCCAATGGCCAACACCAGCGGTCTCATCGAACTGCCGCCGCAGCTGCGCACCGAGCGCCTCAACGACCAGATCGCCGCGATGACACAGCGCATCGATGCCGGTCTCATCACGCCCAAGACGTTCCGCCTCGATCTGCTGCGGCAAGGCGTCATCGCCGAGGTCAGAGTTGGACGATGGCGCGGCACCGCCATCTTGGATGAGCGCGATCTGGGCATTCAGATCTCCGACGACGCCAAGAAAACGCTGCACAATCTGGGCAACCGCATTCTTATGCCCGCGGAGATGCTGCGCGCCGCCGATGCCATCGAAAGTCGCGCCCGCCGTCTGATTGACCCCAAAACGAACCGCGCCCTTGTCGCCACACCCCTGGGCGCCTTTATCCCCGTCACCGCCTTCCCTGACATCCAGCAGGAGTTCAGCGACTGCCGCGCTGATTACCTCAATCTACGCGACCACTGGGTGCGCAGACTGCCGGAGACGCGCACTGAGATGCTTGCCGCCTACACCGCCGCCGCCAAGGAAGCATGGCAGCGCCTCACACGCGAAAACCCCTATCTCTACCAGAACGATTACAGCGAAGACGCGTTCATCCAGCAGTTCCTCGACCGCACCGTCTTCAATATCCCGACCGCTGAACAAATCCGGAAGAGCTTCTACATGGAAATGCGGCTCTTCATGGTGCCCCTGCCCACCGACCTGGCCGATGACGCCGCCGAACAACTCCTGGAGATGCAGCGGGTCGCGCTCGAAGCCAGCCGGCTCGAACGCGAAGAATGGGAAAACCGCAGCGCGGCGCAGGAACGCCAGCGCGTGCTCGACGAAATGACCCGCGAGGCGATGCGCCAGCAAAACGAGCTGCTGCAAACCCTCGCCAGAGATTTTGAGGCAACGGTTGTCCGCCAGATGAACCTGGTCGCCTACGAGGCGGCGACCGATTTGCTGGCCGCCATCGAACGCAACGGACGCCCCAATAGCCGCAACATCGTGACGCTGAAGAACATGATTCAGACGCTGCGGGAGGCCAACTTCACCGACAACGCCGAAATCGAGGCCATGATTGCCCAGGCGGAGGCGCAATTGGACGCGCCGGCCAAGGAGCGCGAAGTCAAGACCATGGATCTGGTGCTGCGCGACATCGCCATCGTTGCACGCCAGAATATCCTGGCCCTCGGCGGCGAAACCGACACCCGGCGCGACCTGACCCTCGGCGCAGTGAACGCCGATCTGGCCGAAGTGAGCCGCCGCCGCCTCATGAACGAGATCGTGGCCGACATCGAGCCGCAGCGCAACTTCGTTTTCAACCGTCCACAGGTGTAGTCACACCCAACAGAGCACATCAGGAGCCGATATGCCCATCACCATGACGATCAGACAGGGGTCCCAGGTGCGCCTCAAGACTGGGGCAGCCTATGAGACCTACACGGTTCTCAGCGTAAACAACGGCCAGGTGGAACTCCAACTCACCAATGGCTATGGCACCAACATCGACTTCCGCTCATATTACGCCATTGCCGACTTCGAGCGCCGCGTCGGCTTCAAACTCGACCCGAGCCTGCTTACCCCAGCCAGCCTGAACTGACCAACGCTGGCGCACCAATGTTGATCCCTTGACGCCGAAGCCTCCCGGGAGCCCTCGGCGTCAACGGAGACGGCGCTGCATACAGCCTGAAAGATTTTTTGAAAAATCAATTGCTTTGACGCAGAGGCGCAGAGATGCAGAGAAACGCAGAGAAAAATCGGTGACGCTCATGCCGCAATTCTCTCTGCTTTCTCTCTGTGCGCTCTGTGCCCCCTCTGAGACCTCTGTGTCCAGGGCTTTACAAACGGGTTCTGAGAACTCAGTCCTCAACAGGCTGCTCCCCATCGGCGCCGCCGGCCTCGCGCAACGCCTGCGTGAGCGCATCAATGCGTACACGCTCACGCAGGCAATCCTGTTCGGCGCCGTGAAACAGCGTCGTGTACGGATGCTGCTGGCGGCGCAGCGCAGCTCTGAGCGCCGCAGCCTGGGCCTTGGCGGCCGGAATGACGGACAGGCTGAGCCTGCCGTGCGCTGGGACGTCCCCGCCGTAGTGCCACTGCAGATAATACATCTGCTGGTTGAGGTCTTCTTGTCTGCCCTTTTTGCGCGCCATCCTGTTTCCCTTCCTGCTGCTGCCTACTGTCGTTTGGTTGTCCATACTCCCCCTGTTTTTGCACGTGCAGCGTCTGTCCTGCACGGCGCCCAACTGCGTTCCTTTCCCCGACAGAACAGTCTTCACAGTCTCACTGTCTCGCTGTCTCACCTGTCTGGGTTCGTGCACCGGTCCCACCGTTTGAGACAGTGAGACTGTGAGACAGTGAGATACCAATCCAATGAGTCTGCGCGAGAGCGGCAGCCGCCGAGGGGCAAAGGCCGCCACGGTCGTCCTTATCTTCACCTTCGTGATCTCCGGCGGTGTCAGAAACCGTTTGAAACGTTGACAGTTCTGACGCGGAGACGCCGAGAATATGCTTGAAGACCACCTCTGTTTTTCCTCTGCGAGCCTCTGCAACTCTGCGCCCCTGCGTCAAAGGGTCTTCTCAAACAGGCTCTCAGAGTGGTCATCTGTCTCGTCTTCCTCGTCTTCAACCAGACGCCAGGTGTTGTCTGGTGCCTTGAAGCTGGGATTGGTGTTGCGGATCATGCCCTGGAGTTGCTTGCGCACCCGGTAGATGGTCGGTCGGCTGAAGCCGGCCTTCTCCCCGGCCGCCACCA
>JAPKMV010000413.1 GCA_026645635.1 Caldilineaceae bacterium | reverse complement strand
CAAATCGGGCGTCGGCGCACTGCTGTGGGTTGCCCCTGTTTGAACCATATCCCGGTTCGCGGGCGCAGATTTTTCACAGTAGGCCGCAGTGCCGCTATAATGGGTGCGTTGTGCAGACGCGCAACAGCCAGCGACGCGCTGGCATCTGTATTTCAGGATCAGAAGTAAGGAAGAATGGCCGATGACAGCAAATCGCAACTCCAGCCGCAATCGCAAGGCACGGCGCGCGGCGCCTGCCCCGGCAGCCGTAGAAAGCGTTCCCGCAGGGGTCGACGAAACGCCGAACATCAGCCAAGCGCGTTGGCAGGAAGAGTACGGCTACGTCTTCCAAGACCTGCGCAAACTGGGGATCGTGGCCGCAGCGCTCTTTGCCATCATTATCATCATGGGCTTTTTCTTATAGATGCTGCAAAATAGCTCACGCGAAGCATTTTCATCGTTTGTGGCGCCTACCCTGGCGGCCGACCTATCTCAACGCTGTGTGCGGTGACACCGGCGCCTCATCCCTGACCGGCGCCGGCGCCAACAGCAGCCACAGCACCCCATGAATTAGCCAACAGAGCCAGAAATTGCCGGTGTAGAAAAACACGACGCTGGTCACGGCCAACGCAGCAACCTTCAAAATGCGCAGCCAGCCATTGGGCTGCAGCGCCAGCGCAAAGGGCAGATTGACCGCAGCCGCCAGCCACACCGCCCAATAGGCCGGCAGGCCAAACGGCGCACCGGCCACAAGGAAGAGTTCCCACAAGCCGCCGCGCCAGAAACACCAGTTCAGTTCTTCCGCACCGCTCCAGCCAAAATCCCGCACCAGCGACCACCCAGAGGACCTGCCGGCGCGACCGGAGGGTGCACCCGATCCGACCAGCCGCACGACCCCGGCCAGGATGACCACCGCCAGCAACATGCCTGCCCCCAGCCGAAAGGTCGTCGCCCAATCCAGATAGCGCAGCCCCAGCAGCCGCGGGGAAACGCCGCCGCTGATCAGCGCCAGGTAGGGGACGACCAGCCAGGCCGCCAGGATGACGCCGCCGCGCCACCGCTGCGGCAGAAAAGGCTGCGCCGCGACCGCAGCCAACATGCAAAGCAGGCTGACGACCAGCCAGAAGCCGGGCGCATGAAAGCTGAGAAATGCCGCCACTAGAGAATCACCGGCTCCTCGTAGACGCCCCACGCGTCGCGCAGCACATCCATCATCTCCTGCAAGGTGGCGTACTCGCGCACTGCGTCGAGCAGCGGCGGCATCAGGTTGGCGTCTTCGCGCCGTGCGGCTGCGGCCAGGTCAGCCAGCCGCGCTCGCACCGCCCGGTTATCCCGGCTGCGCCGCACCGTGTGGAGCCGCTCTACCTGACGCTGATAGCCGGCCACATCCATTTCGAGCAGCGGCGTCTTCTGCGCGTCGCCGCTGACGAAGTCGTTGACGCCGACGATGATGCGCCGTTTCGATTCTACTTCCCGTTGGAAGCGCACCGCGGCCTCGGTGATCTCGCGCTGGAAAAAGCCTTCCTCCAACGCCGGCAGCAGCCCGCCGTACTCGTCGATGCGGCGGAAATAGGCGCGCGCCTGGCGTTCCATCTCGTCGGTGAGCGCCTCCACGAAATAGGAGCCGCCCAACGGGTCTACCGTGTTGGTGACGCCGCTCTCGTGGGCGATGATCTGCTGCGTGCGCAGCGCCACGGTGACCGCTTCCGCGCCGGGCAGCGCCAGCGCCTCGTCCAGCGAGTTGGTGTGCAGGCTCTGCGTCCCGCCCAGCACTGCGGCCAGTGCCTGAAGCGCCACCCGCGCCACGTTGTTGAGCGGCTGCTGCGCGGTGAGGCTGACGCCCGCGGTCTGCGTGTGGAAGCGGAGCAGCCAGGAGCGAGGATTCTGCGCGCCGAAGGTCTCGCGCAGCTCGTGCGCCCAGATGCGGCGCGCGGCGCGGTACTTGGCGATCTCCTCGAAAAAGTCGTTGTGGGCGTTGAAGAAGAAGGAAATGCGCGGGGCAAAATCGTCGATCTCCAGCCCGCGCGCCAGCGCCCAGTGCACATACTCCAGCCCATCGGCCAGGGTGAAGGCCAGTTCCTGCGCCGCGGTGCTCCCTGCCTCGCGGATGTGATAGCCGGAAACCGAAATCGGATTCCAGAGCGGCATCTGCCGCGCGGCGAACTCCACGGTGTCGGTCACCAGGCGCATGGAGGGCCGCGGCGGAAAGATAAACTCCTTCTGCGCGATGTACTCCTTGAGGATGTCGTTCTGCAAGGTGCCGCCCAGCCGGGAGCGCCCCACCCCGCGCTTCTCCGCAGCGACAATGTACATCGCCCAGATCATGGCCGCCGGGCTGTTGATGGTCATCGAGGTGGTGATGTCGGCCAGGGGCAGGTCGGCGAGGAGCACTTCCATGTCCGCCAGCGACGAGCAGGCGACGCCGCACAGCCCGAACTCGCCCTCGGCCTCCGGCGCGTCGGTGTCGTAGCCGTAGAGCGTGGGCATGTCGAAGGCAATCGACAGGCCGGTCTGACCCTGGGCCAGGAGGTAGCGGAAACGGGCGTTGGTCTCTTCCGCCGTGCCAAAGCCGGCGAACATGCGCATCGTCCAGAGCCGGCCGCGGTAGCCGGTGGCGTGGACGCCGCGGGTGAACGGATACTCGCCGGGCAGACCGAGGTCGCGGGCGTAGTCGAGGTCTGCGGTGTCGAGCGGCGTGTAGAGGCCGGCGATGGGCGCGCCGGACATCGTGCTGAACTCCGGGTAGCGTTCCGGGAAGCGCGCCGTGGCCCGGCGGCGCGTTGCGTCCCATGCCGCCACCTGGTCGGTGAGTTCGTCGATCCCCTGGGCATCAAATAGGTTCATGATACACCTCTCGCCTCTCGTCACTCATAATTCTCCACCCCCACTCACCCACTCACCCGCTCACCCACTCACGGCGGCAGCCGATAGTAGGCAAAGACCAACCGATCGAGCGCATCGTAATAATCGCCGGATTCACCGCCCGGATATTGCTGCTTGATAGCCGCCAGTTCGTTCAAGTGATGCGTCAGCGCGATCAGCAGCACGCCCTGGCCGTCCTCCGCGGCCAGCGCCACCTGCTGCGGAAATTCATCGACGCTGAACAGATTTGCGCGCGTGGCGTCCGCCGCGATGAACCGGATCGTGCCATGCTCGACAAAGAGGATCGGATCGCCCATCATCACGCTGCGATGGGTTGCCGCATGCTCCACCATCATGCGCGACATGACGCTCCAACCGGCGTAGGGCTGCATCTGCGCGTATCGTTCAAAGTAGATCGTGTAGTTCGCCTGCCAGGTGACGGCAAAGAGCGCGACTACGGCCATGCCGGCAGCCCAGCGCAGGCCGCGCGGCCAGACCACGCCCACCACGTCGACGAGTTTCTGCACCGCGGCGCCGGCCACCACGAAGACCGCGGGCACGGCCACGATCAGGCGCGGCGCGTTGGGGGCATCGTTGGTGGCCACACCGCCCAGCAGCACGCCCAGCCCCAGCCAGAGCAGCGTCGCCTGGCCGGGAAAACGTCGCCACTGTACGACCAGCACGCCCAGCCCCAGCCAGAAAAGCGCAACGGTCACCGGGTCGAAAGCCGGGAACTCCGGCATGTAGAAAGCGGAACGGTCGCCGCTGGCGATGAAGAATTCGGCGTTGCGCTGCACCTGCACGAGGAGCAGCGGCCACCAATCCGCCGGCCACGCTGCGCCCGCCCCCAGCACATGCTGCACCCCCTCCTGGCTGAAGACACTGACGCCGCGGGTGCGATTGAGGAAGGATGGCAAGTTGCTCGTGTAGAAGTAGAGGAGCGGCAGATAGACCGCTACGGCGCTCGTCGCGCTGACCACCAGGTCGCGCAGCGTGGCGCGGCGCGTCCACCAGAGCAGGAGAAGCAGCGGCACAGCCAGAACCGCAATCAGCCGGGAGCCGTAGTAGAAGTACTGGCTGAGGCCGACGGTGAGACCGATGAGCACGAAGAGCATGAGGCGGCGGTCAGGCAGGGCAGGTTGCACCGGCGGCGGAGAGGCGTCATCTTCGCCGGCGTCAGGCGCATCTTCCTGGTTGTCAGCGGGCGCCGCAACCGGCGCGCGAGCCGACTGCACGGCGCCCAACGCGTCGACCAGGATCACCAGCATAATGAACACAATGGTGAACCAGACGGTCTCGATGTTGTTGAGGGCGATGCGGCTGAACTGGATATGGAGATGCGACACGGCAAGCAGCCAGGCGGCTGCCAGCCCGGCGCCGCGCCCCCAGCCCACGCGACCGATCACGTAGATGGCAGGCGCACAAAGCGCGCCAAAGAGCGCCGAAAGCAGCTTCAGGCTGAGAATATCATCACCGAGAAGAAGCAGCGCGCCCGCCTGCAAGAAGTGGAAGAGCGTAGGGTGGTCGA
>JAPKMV010000412.1 GCA_026645635.1 Caldilineaceae bacterium | reverse complement strand
CACCTTTTCCTTCCCCTCTGCGCTTGCCGCCCCGTTGTTGCCGGTTGCCAACTGGCGCGCTTTGGCAAGCAGGCTGGCGAGAATCAGTTCGTTCGCCACTTCCGCTGCGCCAACGGCTTTAAGGTAGGCGTGCAAGTCCTCTCGAATCTTGGGGGCAATTTCCTGCTGTCCCCGGTCGCCGCGCTTGCGTCCCAAAATGCGGATGGCTTCGAGTTCCATAACCTTACATAGATGTGCCTCAGTCTCTTTTCGCTTCTTCGTTGCTTCCTCTGCTTTCTTTTTCTCCGCGTCGGTCATCGCCTCATTCGCGAATTTTCTCGTTGGCTTGTGCGTCGGCGTCAACTTGCGAGACATGTGCAGGATTTCGTAGGCGGCTCCCTCTGGCACTTTCGTGGCAACATTGTCCATGAAGAAGCGCAAGCGTTCGGCAATGCCCTCTGTCCATCCGCCCACAACCGTGCGATCTGCGCCGCTGCGCTTGCTCAGAGTGACTGCCAGCGCATCCTTGCCAGGGTGCTTCTTTGCCGTCTTCTCCGCTTCCCGCGCCAGCGCCAGCACGTCACTTAGCGGCTCCAGGTGATGCGCAATCACGATGCCGATGGATAGGGACGGCGAAACCGTTGCCCCATCTTCGGGGACGCTCTTGTAGCTGCCCACCGCCGCCTTGAACGCCGCGTGCAGTTCCACCGCGCAGTCAAGCAGCGTGTGCAGCGGCACGAAGGCCATCACATCGTCGCCGCCCGCGTAGATCGTGAAACCCTGGTGCTTGCCCACGATGCTCTTGGCTTCCCCGGCGAAGTTGCTCAGGTCGCGGGAAATGGCGCGATGCTCATCCGGCTTCTCCTGTGCATCCACGACCTTGCCCATGTTGTCGCCGTCGCCAAGCAGCAGCGCGTAGTAGGGCGATGGGCGTAGGCGGCGGGGCTTGCCGGTCACTGGGTCGGCGTCGATTTCCTCGTAGAAGGTGGACAACGCCTCCATGCAGTCGCTGGCTTCGTCTTCAGACAAGTTCCGGTCTTCAAGTTCGCTTTGCAGCCGGTTCTCGTAGAGCAAGTACCCGTCATAGCCCAACAGCCCATCGTCTGCGCCAAACGGACGATCCGGCTTGTAACCCAGACTCACGAGTGTGTCGGTCAACTTCTTGATGATCGGCACCGAAGACGCAGCTTCACCTGCCAGCCGTGTGATGAACGGGCGCGCCGCAATGTGCGACGTGCTTGGCGTCTTGTCGGCGTCTGCCTTGTTGCCATGCCGCTTCAACAGGTCAACGCCGGACAACCGTTCGGCGCGCCCGGCGCGGTACTGCCGATAGAGCGCGTCCGCCTTCTTTCTTCGGGTGTCATCGTCGTCATTGTCGGCAGGGTAGCGGTCTTCGGGAATGACCGACTCGCGCTGCCCATCAAGCGATGACTTCGGACGCATGTCGCCCCACGTCACCTGCCCAAAGTTGCGGCTGTTCTTGCGCGCCGCAAGCAGTTCGTCAACCTTCTCCCGCGCATCGGCATAGGCGTCATCGCTCGCACAGGGGTACGCCGCCCACGTGCATTCCACCAGGTCAAGCACCTGCGCCAACGCATCGTCTTCGGTGAACAGCTTGCCGTGGATTTGGTGTTGCAGCACGTCTTCCCACTGTTCACGCAGCAGCCGCTCCAAGTCAGCGCCTACCGCTGCACCGAACGCTTCCGGCTCCCCATCCACCAGCGCCACCACGCGGTTGACCACGTTGTACTTGCTGCCGGGCGCAAGGTCGCCTGCATTCGTCGCATCTACAGCCGGAAAGATTAGCTCACCCCCTTTCTGCCGGATTGCCGCCGCCGCATACTTGGACAGTTCGCTCAGAAGCCACGAACCGTACCACAGGTCACGCGTGCGCCGGGCAGCGGCGATGAACCCCTGCACTGGGCCAATGTTCACAATCATCACATATCGCATATCTCGCTCACTCCTTCCACTGGGGCAGGTAGTTCGTGACAGAGGGGGCGACCCTTCAAGGCGGCGTTCGCTGTTGCGCCGGTGCGCCCTGAAGGGGTCTGCCCTACTCTATCACCTGCGTCACTTCTTCGTCGTCATCAATGCCGATGGTCTCTCTCATCACCACTGCTGAATTCCCCACCGCGCCGCTTGCCGCCGCCTCAAGCCAGGTCGCTGCGTTCCGCAAACCCCGCAAACCGCTCGCGGATGAAGCGGTAATCAAGCGGCGCATCGTCGTTAATGCACCACACCTGACGGCACACCGCGAGAATTGCCGACTTGTGGGTGTTCACCGTCGCCAGGCTCACCGTCAACCGTTCCGCCACTTCCTGCGGACGCAAGCCAGCGGCAAAGGCGCGCAGCGCATCCCGCTGCCGTGGCGTCAACAGGTCATAGACCCGCTGGCATAGGGTGTCATCCGCCGCGCGCAGCCAGCCAAATTGCTGCGCCGCCACCTGACTGGGCGTCTGCGCCAACGCACGCAGCGCCGGAAAGTAGGTGCCCCACGGCGCAAGCGGCACTTGCACCAGCGTCACCCCGTCCTCTGGCGCAGCGTGCATCACCGCCCCGTTGCGCGCCGTCGCCTGAAATTCATCGGGCGTGAACATGTGCCAGATGCGGTCATGGTGGTCGCACAAGAGCGTCGCCGCGGAAATGGTCAGCAGAGCCATCATGCGCCGCCCCCCGGAAACGCAGATGTGCAGCGCACGCCCCTGTTCCTTCAAGTCCACAATTGTGCCGCGCACCGCCTGCCACACCGCGTCAGCGTCGCGTTCACTGCGAATCTCGCGCACCGGCTCCGCGCCGCGCAGGATCGGCACCCGCCGCAAGCGGCACGGCGCGCCCTGGTAGCGGTCATCGTGGAACTCACGACTCAGGACATGCAAGGCATGGCGAATGCGCTCGTTGCTTGGCGCAAGATGCAGGACGTACACCTCGGTAATGGTCTCGACCTGGGGCTGTCCCCCAAGCGTGGCAATCATGGCGCTTGGCTCAGGCATGACGCCCCCTGCTTGCCGCCCGCCGCGGCGCATTGCCGCGCCAGGGCGATGATTCAACTCTGCAACTGAAACGCGTAGGGCAGGGGCGCATGTGTGCTGGCTGTCCTGTCTGGTTGGTTTGACGGTATGGGAATCATCATACTACCGCGCAGCGCGAACTTCAAGCATTTTGTAAATTTCCGCCAAAATCCGTGGATTCGCGCAGCGTCACCGTCTCCAGGTCGCCAACGCGCCGGGCAAAGCCGCGCGCCGCCACGACCACCGCGGCGGTGTCGTACTGCGGATGGTACGCTGCGATCCACGGCGCATCTGCGTAAGCGCGCACCAGCCCAGTGAGCACCCAATGGGGCAACTTGCCGCTGATTACCAGCCCGTTGCTCACATCGATGTCCGGTACACCAGCGCCGTCCATCTCCATGTAGTCCACATAGGCCACGCGCAGCACGGCGTCCAGGATGGGCGCGCCACCCCCTTCTGCCAGAACGCGCCAGCCAATCGGCCATGTGGCAATGTCTGCCCCGCGCCGGTGCAACGCAACCGGCTTGACCCATCCCAGGCGCGCATCGTACTGCCAAAAGGGGGCGGGCAAGGTGTACGCCGCCAATGTCGCATACAGCCAGCCGGGGCCGCGCCCGTAAACTGCCAGCGGCTCGTGACTGGGCAGATATTCCAACAGCGGGCGCATGGCGGCTGGCTCCCACCGTTCTTTGGCGTCAAGCAGATTGAGGGTGCGCCCCAACCGGTCGATTTCGACGGTCAGTTCGGTGGGCGCGGAGCGCAAGTGCGTTTCGCGCAGTTCCTCTTGCGCATAGCCGAAAATGGCGGCGATGCGTTCCGCCAGCGCGTCGATGACCTCGCCTTCTGCTGCCTCAAAGCGGCGCAGTCCCGCGATGCGGGCGCGCAGCACCGGCGTCCGGTCGAAGATGGCGGAAGGTTCCTCAAGCGTCGAAACCAGTTCGGCAATCACCGTCACGCCCTGCCGTTCCATCATGGCGCGCCACGTGTCCAACATGGCCGGGTCAGAGGACAGCAACACGGCGTGCGTGCAGTAGCCGAAGACGCGTTCCTGGTCAGGGGTGGGACGCCCGCCTACGTCCACCATGAGCGGCAAGTGTCGCCGTTCCAGGTCACAGCAGACGCGGGTCACGAACACGTCGGTAAACTGCCCCTTGTTGCGCAGCAAGCGCACGGTGTCCGGCTCCGACTCCATGTTCCAGTCCCCTTCCCCGTCAGGACAGGCGCGCAGCACGTAATGATCCACTTTGCGCTGGCGCAGGGCTTGGGTCAGGCTGTAGGTGAGAACGGATTTCCCGCTGTGCGGGGGGCCGCCGATAATGATGGCCGGGAACTGACGATTCATGCTGCCTCGCAGGGTCTGCGGAAAAAGGGCGGATGCC
>JAPKMV010000411.1 GCA_026645635.1 Caldilineaceae bacterium | reverse complement strand
GGCTTGCCGCGCCGCGCCGTCGCCTTCCAGTTGATGCGGCGGTACTCGTCGTCGGGCGTGTAGTCGCGCAGCCGCTCGAACTCGGAGCCGGCGCCGAAGATGCGCGTGCTGCGCAGCCCCAGCTCCCAGAGCCGGTTGCGCCGCAGCAGCAGATCGTACTTGCGCACATCCACGATGTTCGGGTAGACTTTCACCGGCGCCGCGGCCGGATAGCGCGCCTGGCGCCGCAGTGATAGGCGAAGCGCGCCGCCTCGCCCACGGCCACCGTGCCCGGCAGCACCGGCTCCCCCTCGACGATGCGGAAGGTGGGCGGTGGCGTGTCGCGCAGCCAGACCCGCGTCGGGCGCGCCGGCCCGTCGAGCGTGACGAAAACCTCCACCAGGTTGTCGGCGGCCAGCGAAAGCCGCTCCTCGTGCTGCCGGCGCAGCCGCCACTGGCCCGGCGCAGGCGAGACGCGCCAGTCGGTCCACGCCACCACCGCCAGCACGAGGAGGTAAATGGCCGCGATCCAAACAAAGCCCGGCCAGAGCGCAGCCGCGGCCAGCAGCGGCGCGGCGAGCAGGATCAGCAGGAAAAGACGCGGCGTGAACTGCATCGGCGGCTACCGGCCCTGCAGGATGGCGGGCATAAAGACCCGGTGCGTGGCCGCCGGCTCGTCAGCTTCCTCCAGCGCGGTGGGAATCTGCGGGGCATTCCACCCCTGGAGGGTGGCGCCCAGGTTCAGGCCGGCCGCAGCGAAAGCGCAGGCGACGTCGGCAACCGGCGCCACATAGGGCACGAGTGACTCTGCCGGCGCAAACTTGATGGGGTTGACGATGGTGGCGACCGTACTGATCACATTGGCGGCGAACCCCAGCTTAGCGATCTCGACGGTCTCCTGTGGTTTGTACACTTCGTAATAGAGCCACAGCAGCGCGGGCGAGAATGACACGCCCATCGCCGAGGGCACCTCCGGCGGAATGACAGGAATTGCATTCAACACGACCAGGATCAACTGCAGCACCGAGGCGGTGACGACGTAGAAGTCAGGCTGGAGCACGTCGCCGACGACCAGGTAAAAACCCTGGCCAAGCGCGAGAGAAACCATATTGATGATGTCGATCACCAGCGGTGTGCTGTCGGCCCAGGCGGAACTGATGCCTTCCGCATCGAGGATGGCGGTCATGATGCCGGAGAGCAGGCCCACGGCCGCCGACGCCAGCCCCTCGATGTGCTGCCAGATCGCGGTGTCAATCGTTGCGCCGCGCGTTGACGGGGCGGCGGGATAGGCACCCTCAGCGATACGATAGACGAGGGTGACCGGAATGGCGATCACGAAGGCGATCACATCCAGGAAGGTGAGCGTGTTGCCGGTGAGCGCTTTCCAGAGCGTGGAGAGGATCGGAATCTGCACCTCGCCCAATGCGCCGAGCACCTCGGCCAAGTATTCGAAGGCGTTGAGCATCCCGTCCACCAGCCCCTGCACCAGTCCCAGCAGATCGAACACGAGATTCTTCAGGTCCGCGAGCAGCTCGGCAAGTAGCGCTGCAAAGAACTCCTTGGGCGAGCTGAAATTTAGCCCGCTGTTGGGATAATTCGTTTTGAACTGACTGAGTTGGCTGGCATTACTGGAATCGGCGAAGAAACCCTGGACGAAGGTGGTCAATGGATTGCTCGGCGCCGCGCCGACGGACGCTATCGTCGCCTGGCGATAATTCTGGCGCAGTTTGTGGATGCCCCACATGGCTGGCGCCGCCTGCGTCGCTGTGGGTTGCGCGCCCTGCGGGGCCACCGTGAAAATGGTATGCGGTGTGGCGCCCATGCCTTGCAGCCCGCCGATGCTGGCAGTCGTGCCACGGGCGAACAACTGGCCCAGCCTCGCGCCGTCCAGTTCAGTGATGATAGTGGTAAAGGCGTTGTCGATGTGGCTTTCCGCGTTGCCGAAGAAATTGTCGAGTTGGGTCTGGGCTTGTTGGGCAAAGGTCGCAAGGTTGCTTGTCATGGTGGTGAACACACTCTTGAGCATATCGGCTGTGACCAGCACCGCACCCAGGTGGAAGATCACGCTGAGCGCCTCCGCTGCCTTGACGATGTCCTTGCCCAACTGCACGAAAACGCTGCCGATGGCGATGGCGAAGTCCTCGATGTCGCGCAGCGCGGTGCGCAGCACCTTGGTGATGCCCGCTTCGATGTACTGTAGGCCCAGGTAGATGTCGCGGCCGATGCTCACCACGAACTGTGCCACTTTGGCGGCGCCTGCCTTGATCTTGTCCCAGAGCTGACGCAGCCAACTGCCCAGGCTGCGCGCGCCGGGTTGGCCCGCGGCCAGGGTGAACTCGCTCGGTGCGCCGGCAAGGGCGTCGATGCTGTTGGCGGCGTCGGCGACGGACAGCCCCGCCTGCACGGTGATGCTGTTGTCGGGGTTGAGCGTGAGGCCGAAGCCCAGGGGCGCAGTGGGCGTCACCTGCTGATTCGCCGGCAGATTCACCGGGCCGTAGGCCGCGCCGGCCAGGTCGGTGTAGGCCAGGTAGCTGTTCGCCGACGGTGGCCCATCCGCCAAGTTGCGCGTTCGTCGCGCGCCGCCCGCCGTCACCCCCTGCTGGTAGGCGACGGAGGCGGTCATCTGCTGGACGACCTGGGCCGCGGCCTGCGCCTTCCGCTGTTCGAGTGAGTCATTCTGCGTGAAGAGCGTCGGCGGGCTGGTCAGGTTGTTGACGTCGTAGGTCGTGGCCGTGGCCAGGTTGATCCGCGTGGGGTCCGGGCTGGTCGAGCCGCTGGCGTAATGGGTCGTTGTCAGCCGCTGATGGAATGCGCGGTCAGGATAGACCACGATGCGCTCGTAGGGGTCCATGAACCCAGCCCACAGCTTGAGCGACGGTGTGGAAAGGTCGGTCGCGTCGCTGACGATGGTCAATGTACCGGCCGCGTCGGTCTGAACTGCGGCGGGCGTCGTATCATTGACATAGTAGGGCGTGCCGTCGATCAGCACCAACGCCAGGAGATTCGGGTCGCCAGTCTCCGCCCAGACCTTCACCGCCTGGAAGGGCTGCGGCGCCTTGTTGGGATCGACGACGGTGATGTGGGTCTGGTAGCGCGCGGTGGCGGTCAGTTGGCCGGCGCTCGGCTCGTCGAAGTCCTGCATCAGTTCCGAGTCGACGATGAAGGCGCGCTCCTGCTGCAAGAGCGTGTCGATGCGGATGGCGTAGACCTGGCCAAACGTATTGTCGGCAGGGTCGCTCCCCGTAGCGTACAGAATGCCGTCCGCGTCCATCGTCATCTGCGTGGCGGCCAGGTGGTCAGTCTCCAGTTGCACCAGGGCGCCATTCGGCTGCGGCGTGGGCGCCGGTGGCGAATAAAGCCAGATGCTGCCCACATTGTTGCTGCTGGTGCTAAAGGCGATCACGTCGCCCTGGCTGGTGTGGATCGTAACTGGCCCGGCGCCAAAATTCGTCTGGTTGCCCGGTCCAAGCTGCGCCACCGGTTGGAACGGCGGGTCGTTGCCCAGGTCCTGGGTCAGGTCCAGCCCGTAGAGGTTGCCATCGCTGCCGCCGACATAGAGGGTGTTCTGATAGACCGTAAGCCCCGGCGCAAAGGTCGCGTTGTTGGGGAGCGTGAAAATCCCGAAGACTCCAGGCTGGCTGATGCTGGACACCATCATGGAGACGCCGCGATTCGAGAAGACGGACAAGCCCTCCACGCCGCCCCAGTTCGAGTTGGTGATCACCGGGACATAGAGAACCCCGGCAGGCGGGCCGGATGTGAGACCTTGCGCGCCGCTGCCGTCGCTGCTGCTGAGCGACCACACTTCCTGGCCGTTGCTCTGCGTGTTGGAATTGTTGTTCAGCGTGACATAGATCGTATCTGCCGCGATCTGCACGAGGGCCGGATCGAGTACGCCGTTTTCGGTCAAGATCGTATTGAGGGTTGTCTGCCAGGTTGGCGTTGCACTCTGGGCATTCCCTTGCGCCAGGGCGACATTGGTGTCAAGCCAGTAGACGACGTTGTTGCCCACGATGCAGAGACCGCCGCCCCGCAGCGCCGGCTGGCTGATCGGCGCGCTGGCCGCCTCGAAAAACCAGCGCTCTGCCCCGGTGGCGGCATCCAGTGCAAAGAGGGTCTGGTTGGCGTCTGTGGCCAAAAGCAGGCGGTGATTCCGGTCATAGACGATAGACTTGCACTCGCCTTGATTGGGCAACTGGCTGCTCCACAGCTCCACGCCCGTGTGGGCGTCCAGCGCCACGATGCCGCTGCCAAGATTGACAAAACAGCGTCCGCCGCCAGCCGCCACCTGCGGATTCTCGCCCACCGTGCCGTTGGTAATCGGCACGAAGGACGGCGAGGTCTTGAACACGTAGGCCGAATCGTAGCGGTAAAGCTGCTGTGCGCCGCTCT
>JAPKMV010000410.1 GCA_026645635.1 Caldilineaceae bacterium | reverse complement strand
AGGGCAGCGCGGACAGCGGGCACACGATCACGCTGGATGCCGCGCCGGACGTGGGCGGGCAGGACCACGGCCTGCGCCCGATGGAGTTGATGGCGATGAGCCTGGCCGGCTGCACCGCGATGGACGTGATCTCGATCCTGAGCAAGAAGCGCCAGCAGATCAGCGGCTTCGAGGTGCAGACGCTGGCCAAGCGCGCCAGTGAACACCCGAAGGTTTTCACCGAATTGGAACTGCGCTACATCATCCGCGGCAAGAACATCGATCCGGCGGCGGTGCAGCGCGCGGTGACGTTGTCCGAAGAAAAGTACTGTCCCGCGCAGGCGATGCTGCGCCAGATCGCACCGATCAAGTTGACGATTGAGATTATTGAAGACGCAGGCGTGTGAAGACGCAAAGTGGGGTTTTGATGTTTTGGGGTCTTGGGGGTGTTCTCACCCCAAGACCCCAAAACATCAAAACCCCAAGTACGAAAGAGCAGATAGCTCAATAGGAGCAATACCGTGAAAGAAAAATTCCTGAACGACGACATCCAGCAGCAGTTGCGCGATGCCTTTGCCGGCCTGGACGCGCCGGTGAAGATGGTCGTTTTCACCCAGGGCGAAGGCGGCGCGCTGGAATGCGCCATGTGCGCCGACACCCGTCAACTGGCGGAAGAGGTGGCCGCGTTGTCGCCGCTGCTCGCAGTGGAAGTGCGCGATTTCGTCAAGGACGCCGAGGTGGCGGAGCAGTACGGCATCGACAAGATCCCGGCGATGGCCATCGTGCGCGGCGGTGATGAGCCGCAGGACTACGGCATCCGCCTCTACGGCATCCCGTCGGGCTACGAGTTCGCCACGCTGGTGGAGGACATCCGCATGGTGAGCGCGGGCGAGCCTGGCCTCAGCGCGCAGACGCTGGCGGAGCTGGGCAAGCTCACCGGGCCGGTGCAGATCCAGGTCTTCGTGACGCCCACCTGTCCCTACTGCCCGCGCGCGGTGATCCTGGCCCACGCCCTGGCGATGGCGAGCGAGCACGTCACCGCGGCGATGGTGGAGGCCACCGAGTTTCCGCAGCTTGCCAACCGCTACCAGGTCTACGGTGTGCCGCGCACCGTGATCAACGACATGATCCACGTGGAAGGCGCGGTGCCGGAGAGTGCGCTGGTGCAGAAGTTGATGGGCGTGCTGAGCAATAACTGAGCGGTGTTGCGTGTTGCGTGTGACGTGTTGCGTGTGACGTGTTGCGTGTCGATGTATCACGCCTCACGCAGCACGCAACAGCCAACACGCAGCACGCAACACGCAACAGCCACCACACCATGACCGAGACGGAACTGATCGACCGCATCCAGGCTGGGGACAAGGCGGCATGCGCCGCGTGTGTCGAGCTGCACGCGCCTGCGGTCTATCGCCTGGCGCTGCGCATGTTGGGCAGCCCGGAGGAGGCAGAGGACGCGATGCAGGAGACCTTCCTCAACGCGTTCCGCGCCATCGAGAGCTTCGAGGGCCGCGCCGGGCTGGCGACCTGGCTCTACCGCATCGCCAACAATGTGGTGCTGATGCGCCTGCGCAAGCGCCAGCCGCTGTTCGTACCGATCGATCTGCACGGCGCGGCGGGCGACGGCGAGGACGCGGCGGTGACGCCGGTGCAGTTGTTCGACTGGTGCTGCCTGCCGGAGGAGGACTTCGCGACGACGGAAGCCCAGGGCGAACTGGAGCGGGCGATCGGGGAACTGCCGCTGCCGCTGCGCCAGGTCTTTGTGCTGCGCGAACTGGAAGGTCTCTCCACCGAGGAGACGGCGCAGACATTGGAACTGACGCCGGCCAATGTCAAGGTGCGGCTGCACCGGGCGCGGCTTTGGCTGCGCGAACGGCTGGCGGACTATTTTACGGAGCTGGCGACGGAGAAAGCTCATGGCTGAGACACAGCGCTGCACCCACTTGCTGGCCGACTTGTCGGATTACCTGGACGGCGACGCCGCGGCGGAGGTCTGCGCAGCGATCGAGCGCCACCTGGCCGCGTGCGAGGACTGTCGTGTGGTTGTGGACACGCTGAGCAAGACGGTGGCGCTCTACCACACGCTGCCGCCGCCGGACATGCCCGACGCGGCGCAGACGCGGCTTTTTGCTGCGTTGAACCTGGACGAATTCAGTAGACTTTATCGGCAATAGCTTTTTGGCACGCAAAGACGCAAAGGCGCAAAGCGTTTTTCTCTTGGCGTCTTTGCGTCTTTGCGTGAGATTTCTTATCGCCGATAAAGTCCAATATAACCACATCAATTTGAGGAGGAACATCATGTCAGAACACTACGGCTTTGGCTGCCGCGTCGCGGCGCCCATGCAGGAGACCATCGAGCGCACCACCGCTGCGCTCAAGGAGCAGGGCTTCGGCGTGCTCACCACCATCGACGTGCAGCAGACGCTGAAGAACAAGATCGGCGTCGACTTCCAGCCTTACGTGATTTTGGGCGCCTGTAACCCCAACCTGGCGCACCGCGCCTTGCAGGCCGAGAAGGAACTCGGGCTGCTGCTGCCCTGCAACGTCATCGTCTATGACAACGGCGACGCCACGAGCACAGTGAGCATCGTCGACCCGGCGCAGATGATGAGCGTGGTGGAGAACCCGGAACTCACCGTCGTCGCGGCAGAGTCACGCGCGCGCCTGTTGCGCGTCGTAGAGACACTCTCCGCATAGAAAACATTGACAATTGACAATTGACAATCAGCAATTGTCAATTGTCAATTGCTGATGAACTACTGCCGGTTCACCGCCGGCAGGAACACCTTGACCGGGTTGACCGTCAGGCTGACGGGTGCTTCCACGGCGGTGACGCCCGGCGCGTTGCTGCCAAAGGTGATCGTCGCCGCGTGTTGACCCACCGGCAGGTCGCCCACAACCTGCACTTCGATGGTGTCGGGCGTGAAGCCACCGCTCCGGCTGAGCTGCAGCCAGGGTTCACTGACAACCGCCGTCCATGGAATCGCAACTCCGGCATTCAGATTGTCGACCTGGATCTGCGCGACTTGCGCGCCGTCCGGGCGTTCCAGCAGGATGACGGTTGGCCCGACGGCGAGTGCGTTCGCCACAGCGGGCGCCTGTCCCTCGGGCAGTACGGTGATTTCCACGTCCTGCGCCACGAAGCCGCCTTGTCCATCGGACGTGCGTAGGGTGATCGTGTGTTCGCCCGCCGACAGCGAGGCCAGGCTCAGCAGTTCCCCGGCGCCCAGCGCGCCGTCGCGACTGGACAGCCATTCGAGCGCCGCGCCTTGCAGCGGCCCCGTGTCGATGTCGTAGCCTTCGCCTTGCAGCGCCACAGTCTCGCCGAAGGCGAATACGCTGCCGTTGCTGGGGCCGAGGATCGTCACCTGCGGCGCATGGTCGGGCGCCGTGTTGTCGCCGTCGGAGTCGTCGAAGGCACTGTTCAGCCCGTCGCTGGCCCAGACGCGGAAGCGCGCCTGGTTGCTGGCGACGATGTTGCTGCTGTCGATGGCGAAGCTGTCGCCTGTCACGTTCTGCGCGGCCACCATCCAGGTCTGCCCGCCGTCGGGCGAATACTGGATCATGTAGGTGAGTGTGTCGCCGGGGTCGGCGTCGCTGGCCGTCCAGGTGACATTCACCGCGGCGCCGTCGAGCACCTGGCCGCCGTTGGGTGCGGTCAGCGTCACCTGGGGCGCCGATGCTCCCGGTGCGACGGTCGCCAGGATGCCGCCGCCTGGCCCTTCCACGTCGACGCGGGTCGTGCCCTCAACGTAGGGAACCAACTCGTTGATCAGCAGATAGACAGTCTCGCGTTCGCCAGGAACTTCGGCGGCGCCGCCTTCGCTCTCGATGGGCGTGAAGGCATAGCGCGCCAGTTCCTGGTTGCTGGCGCCGCGCAGGACGATGGCGTAGTCGCCGCCGGTCGGTGGGGTGATTTCGGCCACATCCGGCACGCGCCAGATCGGGTCGAGGATCGTTTCGCTCGTCACGGGGTCGATTGCACCGCCGATCAGCAGCCGGTCGCCCGCTGCGATCTGCACCAGGCCGGCGTCGGCGCGCACCGGGTTGGCCTTGAAGTAGGTCATCAGCCCTTCGTAGGTGAAATCGCTGACCCACTGGTTGGCGCAGTAGGTCATCACATCCTTCCAGGTGGGGCCGTAGATGGCGCGGCTGGTGATGTCGAAACCGAAGATGGCGTTGTTGCCTGTCGGCGTGGGGCTGATGGCGCCGCCGGTGTAAGGGTAAGCCGCGCCGCCGGTCGCGCCGCAGTACATGGCGTGGAAGCGCCCGTAGGTGTGGGCCAGCTCGTGGCCGCCGTACCAGTCGCCATAGCTGCCATCGAAATCCCAGCCCCAGTTGCTGTTCCCGGTGGGGCCGGAGGCGACGGTGTGGGGGATGTTTACCGCGCAGCCGCGCAT
>JAPKMV010000040.1 GCA_026645635.1 Caldilineaceae bacterium | reverse complement strand
TCGAGTCGATCGACTGCGAGGCGGCGACGGGGCGCTACGCCCTCGCCTTCTCCACTGCTACAACACCCTCCCAACTCTATCTGCTTTTGCCCGACGGTCGCGTGGAGCGCCAGACCAACGAGCGCGTGCTGGGCATTCCGCCGGGCTATCTCTCCCCTGGCGAGGAATACGCCTACACCAGCCACGACGGTCTGCGCATCTCGGCGCGGCTCTATCTGCCCGCGCCTGAACTGGGCTTCAGCGGCCCGCGCCCGGTTATCTTCTATATCCACGGCGGGCCACAGAGCCAGGAGCGCCCCGACTTCACCTGGTTCTCCATGCCGCTGATCCAGTTCTTCACCCTGCGTGGTTTTGCCGTCTGGACGCCCAATGTGCGCGGCAGTGAAGGCTACGGTATCCGCTACATGAAACAGGTGGATCGGGATTGGGGTGGGCAGGATCGGTTGGATCACGTGGCGGCCTTCGAGCTGCTCCGTCAGGACGCACGCCTCGACATGGCCCGCGTCGGCGTGATGGGCCGCTCCTACGGCGGCTACATGACCTTGACCCTGGCCGGCCGCCACCCCGAACTCTGGCGGGCAGCGGTGGACATGTTCGGTCCCTACAACCTCTTCACCTTTATCGATCGGCTGCCGGAGACCTGGAAGACCTATTTCTACATCGCCCTGGGGCATCCCGAACGAGACCACGACTTCCTGGTCGAACGGTCGCCAAGCACCCATCTTGCCAACCTGGCCTGCCCGCTCTTGGTGATGCAGGGCGCCAACGACCCGCGCGTCGTCGAACGCGAATCGCGCGATGTGGTGGAACAGTTGCAGGCACAGGGGAAAACGGTGGATTATGTCGTCTACGCCGACGAAGGCCACGATGTGATCAAATTCCCCAACAAGGTGGATTGCTACAATCGCATTGTGGATTTCTTCGCCGCACACCTGCGGCCATAAACCACGCAAGCACAAAGAGGCGCCAAGGATCATGCCATCCTACACCACGCTGATCACGACCGACATCCTGGCCGCACACCTGGACGACCCGAACTGGGCAGTGGTCGATTGCCGCTTCGCCCTGCTCGACCCGGCGAAAGGACGCACGGACTATCTGGCGGCCCACATTCCGGGCGCTATCTATGCCCACCTGGACGAGGACCTGTCGTCCCCACGCATCCCCGGCCAGACCGGACGCCACCCACTGCCCACGCCGGAGACTTTCGCCGCGACCTTGGCGCGGTGGGGCATCGACGACAGCGTGCAGGTCGTCGTCTACGATGACGCCGGCGCCATGGTCGCCGGCCGCCTCTGGTGGATGCTGCGCTGGCTGGGCCACAACGCCGTGGCCGTGCTCGACGGCGACTGGCGCGCCTGGCTGGCCGAGGGCCGCCCCACCCGCTCCGGTGTGGAAACGCGGACGCCGCGAAACTTCGTCGCCGCGCTTCAGCCGGGGCTGACTATCGACACCGACGAGGTTGCGGCGCGGCTGCACGATCCCACGCTGCGCCTTTTCGACGCGCGCAGCGCCGAACGCTTCCGCGGCGAAAACGAGACCATCGACCCACGCGCCGGGCACATTCCCGGTGCGGTCTCCGCACCCTACGCCGACAACTTGACTGCCGATGGCCATTTTCTGCCGCCGGCAGCGTTACGGACGCGCTGGACGGAGCGTTCCGCCGATAACGGCTCATGCGAAGAAGTCGTCTACTGTGGTTCAGGTGTGAGCGCGGCGCATCACGTGCTGGCGCGGGCGCACGCCGGTCTGCCGCTGCCCCGGCTCTATGTGGGTTCGTGGAGTGAGTGGAGCGCCGACCCGGCGCGGCCCATTGCCACAGGCGCGTAACTGCACATTTCTGGCACTGGCAGGACTACATAACCGAATGGTGCTGCGTGTTGTGTGCTGCGTGCTGCGTGTTGTGCCACGTAACACGTAACACGCAACACGCAACACGCAACACGCAACACGCAACACGCAACACGCCGTCGTTGCCTCAAGTTGTGCTGTGACGCCGATAGAAGGCGACCATGCGTTCCCAGGGCAGCGCACGGGTGCGCAGCCGCAACATCGTGTAGAAGGCCTTGTAGATTTCACTGCGGCTGATTTTGCTGGCGCCTTGGGTGCGGTTGACAAAGGTGATGGGCACTTCGCCGATGCGAAACCCCGCACGCTGGCAGAGAAAGGCCATCTCGATGAGGAAGCTGTAGCCGCTGCTGAAAATGGCGTCGAGGTCGATGGTTTCGAGCACCCGGCGGCGATAGCAGCGAAACCCCGCGGTGCAGTCGTGGGTCGTCACACCGAGGAAGAGATGCGCCAGCCAGTTGGCGACGTAGCTGATCAGCTTGCGCAGGGGCGGCGAGCCGACGACCTTTCCACCGGCGACATAGCGGCTGCCGATGACCAGGTCGTAGCCGCTGGCCGCCTTGTCGAGCAGCGCCGGCACACTCTCCGGGCTGTGGCTGAAATCGGCGTCCATCGTGCAGAGAAACTGGTAGCCCTGGCTGAGGCCATACTGAAAACCGGCGCGATAGGCCGTGCCCAGCCCCAGTTTGCCGCCGCGGTGCAGCACCGTCACACCCGGGTCGCACGCGGCGATGGCGTCGGCCATCAGCCCGGTGCCATCGGGTGAGTTGTCGTCCACGATCAACACGTGAACATCGCCCGGCAGCGCGCGCAGCCGCCCCACCAGCGCTGGCAAGTTCTCCCGCTCGTTGTAGGTTGGCACGATCATCAAAGCCTGGCCCTGCCAGAAAGCTGTCATCCTACATTTCCTCTCGCGCATCGCAAGTCAACAGATTATCGAGTAATCGTCGGCTGTGGTCAAATTATGGCCGGAAATTGGCGGTTCGGCGCGGCGTCGTGTCGTGAAATATGGATGAGCGGGTGCCATTGACTGGCGAAAAAGTGACACAAACGGATCGGCAGATTGCGCTTGTCGTGCTGGCATTGGTGGCCGGTCTCTATCTGCGCGATGTCGCCCCCGACCTGCTGGCCGGCGACGCGGGCGAATTCCAGTTCGCCGCCTGGCGGTGGGGGCTGGCCCATCCCACCGGCTATCCCCTCTATCTCCTGCTGGGCGGGCTATGGCAGCGGCTCTGGGCGCTGCTCGGCGTGTCGCCGGCGCTTTCGCTCAACGCGCTGAGCGCGCTCTTTGCCGGCGCCGCGGCCGCCCTCTTCTATCTGCTGCTGGTGGGTTGGCTGCCGCCGGCGCGCGTGGTCGTGCGCCGCCTGGCCGCCGGGCTGGGCGTGGCGCTGTTGGTCGTCAACCCAACCCTGCGCACCCAAAGCGTGCAAGCCGAGATCTACACCCTGCACCTGCTTTTCATCGTGGCGATCCTCCTCGCCGCACAATCTCTGGTCGCGCAGCGCCCAATCTCCAATCTCCAATCTCAAGCCGCCAACGCGGCCACCGTAACGCACGCTGCTGATCGCCGCCGCTCCCGCCGCCAGATCACGCTGGCGCTGCTGATCGGGCTGGCGCTGACGCACCACGCGACCACACTGCTGCTGCTGCCCGCGCTGCTGCTCTACCTCTGGTTGGCAGACCGCACCTGGTGGCGGCCTGTGCGCGCCTGGCCGTGGAGCCTGCTTGCGCTGACCCTGCCGCTGCTGCTCTATCTCTACATTCCGCTGCGCGCCGGGCCGGATGCCTCCCCGTGGCTGCACCAGCGGCTGGGCGATGGCGTGCTCTCGCTCTACGATGGCACATGGCCAGCCTTTTTCAATTACGTCACCGGCCGCGCCATCTCCGTCGGCTTCAACGACCTGAACGGCGCCGTGGCTGCTGCGCCGACTGCGCTCCTCCTCTGGCTGCGTCATTTCGAGTGGCCGGGTCTGCTGTTGATGGCCACTGGCCTCTTCGTGCTGATTCGGGTGCGCCAGTGGCCGGTGCTGGCGCTGACCCTGGTCTATGCGCTCACGCAGCAGATTTTCAACTTGTTCTACGCCATCGGCGACATCTTCGTTTACTACCTGCCTGCCTATCTGATGGCCTGTGTTTGGATCGCCTTTGCCGGCGCGGGCATCGGGATGGCGTTTCGCTTCACGGCAAAGGACGCCGCCGCGCCGCCCTCCCGCGTCGAACAGTGGTCGCTCGTGCTGCTGGTGCTGCTCTATTGGGCGCCGCTCCAGTTCTGGGGGCGCTACACGCCGTTGGTGCAGCAGGTGCAGGCGCAAAGCAGCGCCGCCCGCGCCCGCTGGGAGGCGATTCTGGCCGCGCCGCCGCCGGCCGACGCGATCCTGGTGAGCAACGACCGCGACGACCTGGTGCCGCTCTTCTACTTGCAGACAGTCGAGGGCCGCGGCGCTGGCCTCACCGGCATCTTCCCGCTGATCGCGCCGGACGCACGCTTCCGCGACATCGGTGCAACGGTGCAGAGTGCGTTGGATGCCGGCGACCAGCCGGTCTACCTGATCAAGCCGATGCCTGGGTTGGAAGTGCGCTTTGGCCTCGCCGAGGCTGCGCCGCCGCTGGTGCAGGTGCTGGGCGCGGCCTCCACTGCGCCGCCAACCGTTGCCGTGGACGCTGCCTATGGCCCGCTGCGACTCCTCGGTTATGACTGGGCGCCGGCCGCAGATACGGTCGATGTCACGCTGCACTGGCAGGTAGATGAGCCGTTGGCCGCCGACTACACCGCCACAGTGCAGATCTTCGACGGGGCGGATGAGAAACTTGGGCAGGACGACCGGCCACCCGGCGGCGAGTTCTATCCCACCTCACTCTGGCAAGCGGGCGAGACACTGATCGACCGGCGCACTGTCGCGCTGCCAACCGGGGCGCAACCTGCGACCCTGTTGCTTGGCTTCTATGATGAGGATCAGACCATGCTCGCGCCGCCGCTGGAATTGCCGCTTGCCCAATAGTCAGGCAGAATGATCGTATGGCCAAAAGTGAATTTACTGTAACCCAACCGTGGACCACCGACCCGCACAGCCCAGCCCGTTGGATCCTGTCACACATCCGCCGCAACTGGTGGATCGTGCTCATCATCTTCGTGGGCGCCGTGGGCAACGCCGGGCTGGCCGCCGCACTGCCCATCTTCACCGGCATCGCTTTCGACGCCATCACCGGGCCGACGCCGACGTTGACTGTGCTCTTCTGGGCGGCAGCCGCAATGGTCGCCAGCCAGGCAGTGCGCTCCGGGCTGCAACTGGCGCGCAACTTCGGCAGCGAAGTGCTCGGTCAGCGGCTGGAACGGGATACGCGCCAGGAACTTTACGGCTCGCTGCTGGGCAAGAGCATGGGGTTTCACGACCTGCGCCCCACCGGCGAGATCATGGCGCGGGCCACCAACGATGTGCGCGAACTGGCGTTGATGATGGCGCCGGGGCTGAACCTGGTGATGGGGTCGGGCATCTTTCTGCTCATGCCGATCTTCGTGGCGCCGCGCTATCACCCGTCACTGGCAATTACCCCCATCCTCTTTGCGCTCACCTATGTGGTGGCGATGGTTTTCTATCTGCGCTCGCTGCGCCCGGTGACGACGACGGTGCGCACGACGTTCGGCCAGATGAACGCCAATCTCACTGCGGCCATCGAGGGCATCGCCACGGTCAAGGGCGCCGCGCAGGAGCAGCGCGAGATCGAGCGCTTCGCCCGGGACGCATCGGCGGTGCGCGACGCCCAGGTGCAGCAAGGCCGGGTGGAGGCGCGCTTTCTGCCGCTGCTGCTGCTGGGCATCGCCACGGCGACGGCCTTTGCCCAGGCGCTCTATCTCTACGGCCAGGGCATCCTCACGGTGGGCGATGTGGTCGCCTACATGGGGCTGATCGCCCTGTTCGACTTTCCCGTCTTCACCTCACTCTTCGCCTACTCGCAGGTCGCGTCGGGCATGTCCAGCGCACGCCGCATCCTTGACCTGATCCGCCACGCGCCGGACATGGACCAAAACGACGCCGGCTACACGGGGCCGATGCGCGGCGCAGTGCGCTTCGACAACGTCTCCTTTCATTACACGTTGGGCAGCGAAGGTGAGCAGGAGAACGAAATCGGCGCGGCGGCGCTGGAGCATGTATCCTTCGACCTGGCTGCCGGTCAGACGCTGGCGTTGGTCGGCCAGACCGGTGCCGGCAAGAGCACGGTGGCCAAGTTGATCAACCGCATCTACGACGTGAACGACGGCAGCGTCCAGGTGGACGGCGTGGACGTGCGCCAATGGAGCCTGGCCGCGCTGCGCCAGCAGATTTCCATCATCGAGCAGGACATCTTTCTCTTCAGCCGCACGCTGGCGGAAAACATCGGCTTTGGCAACCCGGACGCAACCCACGAGCAGATCATCGCGGCGGCCAAAGCAGCCCAGGCCCACGACTTCATCATGAGCTTTCCCGACGGCTACGACACCGTGGTGGGCGAGCGGGGGGTGACGCTCTCCGGTGGGCAGCGCCAGCGCATCGCCCTGGCACGCGCCTTTCTCACCAACCCGGCGATCTTGATCCTGGACGACTCGACCAGCGCCATCGACAGCGCCACGGAGGATCAGATCCAGCGCGCCATCGAGCACGCAGCCGCCGGACGCACGACGATCCTGATCACCCACCGCCTGTCGCAGATCCGCTGGGCCGACAAGATCGTCGTGTTGCGCAAGGGGCGCGTCGCCGCGGTGGGGACCCATGAAGAACTGCTGGCCTCGTCGCAGGCGTACCGGGACATCTTTGCGCGGATTTGAGCAAGGCGCGGAAAAAGGCCAGG
Source organism: Caldilineaceae bacterium (assembly GCA_026645635.1). Classification (GTDB taxonomy): domain Bacteria; phylum Chloroflexota; class Anaerolineae; order Caldilineales; family Caldilineaceae; genus Fredericiella. Next base: position 6,283 of record JAPKMV010000040.1, on the reverse strand, counting down.
GGGCCGGACGCACTGTCCGGCCCCCTGATTTTTGCTGTTACGACGCTGTTTGATGAGCCAGGCGATTACAGCCGGGCGCACTGATCTTCCTTGCTGCCCTGCACCTGGTTGCCGCCGCCGGTGGGAGCCGGCGTGTTGGCCTTGCACTGCAGGTTGCCGTTGATGCGGTTGTTGCTGATCGACAGCCCGCCGCTGTTCTGGAACGCCTGCAAGCTCCCGCCGATCTGGTTGCGGGCTGCACTCAAGCTGCTGCGGTTGGCGTCGAACAGGATGTCGCCGTTGATCCGCGCCCCTTCCACACGGGCGGCGCCACCCTGTACGACCTGGATGCTGCCGCCGACCGAGCCGCCAACAAACTCGACACGGGCGGCGCTTTCACCCTGGACGTTGCCGTTCACCGCCACATTCGTGGCGCGCAGCGTGGCCTTCGCTTCCACCTTGATCGTGCCCTTGACGCGCGTGCCGTTGAGCGTGCAGGCAGCCCCCTGCGGCACACGCAGATTGTCCACGGTGATGCCGCCAAGTGCGCCCCGGCAGGTGCGTTCTTCGGCATAGGCTGCCTGGGTGCTGGCCAATAACAGCGTGGCCAACAACAGCGGCAATGCAAACAACAGATTCCAACGCTTGCTGATCATACGTTCGTCTCCTTGTTACCATTGATGTGTCTTGTCGATTCAGTTGTGGCGAGTCAGTCGTCGCCGGCGTCATTGCCGTCTGACCGCTCTGCCGTGAGAATTTGCGCGCTTCTCACTTGCTACAGAACAGCAGCCGCACCGAAAAATACATCCTCCTGCAACGAGTTCTGCGCAAGTGCACGTTTTCAAGTAGAATGGTCAACGCATGCGCCCAGCGATAGAGAGAACAACAATCATGGATAGAGATGTCCCTGCTCGGGACGATGAACGCAACGATGGGGTGCTGCTGGCCGCTTGCCGCCGCGGCGACGCCACCGCCTGGGAGAGCCTGGTCAATCGCTACCAGCGCCTCATCTATGCCATTCCGCGGCGCGCCGGCCTCGACGACGACCAATGCGCCGACGTTTTCCAGCGCACCTTCGCCTTGCTCGTGGAGCATCTGGAGCGCATCGACCAGCCCGAACGCGTGCGCGCCTGGCTGGTGACCACCGCCCGCCGCGAGGCGCAGCGGATGCGCCAGAAAGCGGCGCGCACCCAGCCTTTTCCTACTGCCGATGACGAAGAAGCAACTGGAGCCGAGGAGACCGCTCTGCCCGACACCGCGCCGCTCCCCGACGCCGCCATCCTGCAACTGGAGGAACAGCACCTGGTGCGCACCGCGCTGGCGCAACTCGACGAACGCTGCCGCCAACTCCTGACGCTGCTGTTCTATCGCGCCACACCGGCCAGCTATGAGGAGATCACCGCGGCGGTGGGGCTGCCCGCGGGCAGCATCGGTCCGACCCGCGCCCGCTGCTTGCAGAAGATGGGCCGGCTGCTCAAGGAAAGTGGGTTCTGAGGGTTTCGCCGATGTATTTTATGGCGTAGGTGGCGCTCTGTTTTGGTAAGTGGTCATCCAAAAATTGAAGGGCCGACCACCTTCCAGGAAGCACCGGTTGCGTGTCACGTGTGTCGTGTTGCATGTTACGTGGCGGCACGCAACACGCAACATGCAACACGATTCGATCATGTAGGCGCGCAAGTGCCAGTAAGTCGCAGAGGGGCATATCGTGAGTCTGAAGCCATCGCACATCTCCTATGAACGTCTGGTGGACCGGGCCGAGGGCCGTCTGGCGCCCGATCAGCAGGCAGCCGTTGCCGCGCACCTGGTGACTTGCACCCGCTGCCGCGCTGAGGCGGAACGCGTCGAACGCATGGTGAACGCCATGCGCGCCGACGACAGCCGGGATGCGCCGCCTGCCGTGCTTGCCCGTGCGGTGCAGTTGTTCCGCACCCGCGCGGTCGCGCCGACCCCGTCGCTGGTGGAGCGCATCGTAGCGGCGCTGCGCTTCGAGAGCACCCCGCTCACGCCCGCCTTTGGCCTGCGCGGCGAAAGCGCGGCCGTCCGCCAACTGATTTACACCGCCGGCGACTCCGCCATTGACATCGACCTGCGCATCGAGCCAGCAGCGGACGGCTGGCAGGTGAGCGGCCAACTCCTCGGCGACGACTTGGGTGCGGGGGTGGCGCGCTTGCAGGGCGCAGCGTTCAGCGCCGAGGCCCCCATCGACGCGCTGAGCACCTTTACCCTGCCGCCGGCGCCCGCCGCCGTCTACACGCTCACATTGACCTGGCCCACGCTGGCCATCGCCGTGGAAGAGCTGGTGCTGGGTACGCCATGAACGAACCCGCCGCCCTGGCCGCCGCGCTGATCGACGCCGATGCCGACGGACGCACCGCGCTGCTGCAACCCTACCGCAGCGCCGACGCCGCCACGACGCAGGCGCTGGCCGCGGCGTTGAAACAGCTCTACGACGACAGCTTCGCCCACGATCCGGCGCGTGCGGCGCAGGCATCGGCCGTCCTCGACGCGCTGGCGGCGCTAACGCCCGACGCCACGGTGCAGGGATTGGCGGCGTGGACCGCGGGCCTGGTGGCGCTGGACGAAGGGCGCCTGCCCGCGGCAGTGGAGCAACTCGACCGCGCCGAGGCGATCTTCCAGGCCGCAGGCCAGCCGGAGCGGGTCACCGCCGTGCAGATCGGCAAGATGGCGCCGCTGGCCATGCAGGGTCAATTCGACGCCGCCTACGCCGCCGGACTGGCTGCACGCGCCGCCAGCGCCGCGCTGGGCGATATGCTCACCGCCGGCAAGATCGAGCAGAACCTGGGCAACCTCGACTTCATGCGCCAGCGCTATCCCGCTGCCGAAGCGCGCTATCGGGAAGCGCGCGACCATTTCGTGCAGGCAGATGACGTGCGCCAGCTTGCCCAGATCGACAACTGCCTGGCCACCGCCCTCACCAGCCAGCATCGCTTTCAGGAAGCCGAATCCTATTATGCCCAGGCGATGCAGCGGGCAGAAGCGGCGCAGTTGGAGATGACGCTGGCCGAGATCGAATGCAACCTGGGCTGCCTGGCGCTCTACCAGGGGCGCTTCGACCAGGCGCTGGACAACCTGGAACGCTCGCGCCGCCGCTATGTGCAACTCGACATGCCCCACGAACTGGCCATCGCCGAGCAGGAACTGGCCGACGCCTACCTCGAACTGAACATGGCGCCGGAGGCCGCTGCCATCTATGCCCGGGTGACGCCCCGCTTCGCCGAACTGGGGATGCCCGGCGAACAGGCGCGCGCCCTGGCCTATCACGGTCGCGCCTGCGTCGCGCTGGGTCAGCCCGACCAGGCGCGCGCTCTGCTGGCGGAGGCCGAACGCATCTACACCGCAACCGACCTGCCGGTGGGTGCGGCCATCGCCCGCTTGACCACGGCCCAACTCGACCTGCAGGCGGGCGACTTTGCAGCCGCAGCAACTGCGTTGGCGGCAATCGAGCCGGTCTTTGCTGACGTGCACGCCGCGGGTTGGCTCTTGCAGACGCGCTGGCTGCTGGGCGTCCTGGCGCGGCGAGAAGGCAGGCTGGATGAAGCGCGGATGCGCCTCACCGCCACCCTGGCCGCCGCCCAGAACGCGCTGATCGCGCCGATTGCTCAACGCTGCGCGACCGAACTGGGGCTGGTGGCCCTGGCTGCTGGGAATCCGAGAGAGGCCGAACAACATTTTCGTGACGCAGTGACGCGCATCGAGGCGATGCGCGCGCCGCTGCCCGCCGAGGAGTTCCAGATCGGCTTCATCGGCGACAAGCTGACGCCCTACCTTGAACTGGTGCGCCTTTGCCTGGCCGACGGCAGCCCGGCGCGCCGCGCTGAGGCGCTGGACTATGTCGAGCGCAGCCGCGCCCGCGCCCTGGTCGACCGGCTGGGCGGGCTGAAGGCAGAGCCAACGCCGCGCGACGAATACGAAGCGGCGATCTTTGCCCAGATCGCGCAGCTCCGCCACGAACTCAACTGGTTCTACAGCCAGCTTGGCCGGCCGGAAGGCAGCGCCGGCGCCCGCAGCAGCGCCGAAGTCGATGCACTTCACCAGGCTGCCCGCAACCACGAAAGCGCAATCCTTGACCTGGCGCGCCAGTTGCAGCAGCGCAGCAGCGGCCGCGGCAGCGCGGCGCGCGCCTTCGACCTGGCGCAATTACAGCGCGACCTGGGCAGCGACACGGCGCTGGTCGAATACTTCTGGCTGGAGGAAGGCGCGCTTGCTTTCGTCGTCACCGGCGCGGCGCTGCACGTCGTCGAATTGGCCTGTCGTGAAGCAGAGGTACAGAGCGCGCTCCAGCAGTTTCATTTCCAACTGGGGGCGCTGCGCCACACCGGCGCGCAGTTGCAGCGCCACATGCCCGCGCTGATCCAGCGGGTGCAGCGCCCCCTGGCAACGCTCTACGACCTGCTGCTGGCGCCGCTGCTGCCGCTTGTGGGCGAGCGACGGCTGGTCGTCGCGCCTCAACGCAGCCTGCACTATGTGCCCTTTCACGCGCTCTACGACGGCGAACGGTATCTGATCGAGACGCGCGAGGTCAGCGCCGCGCCCAGCGCCACGCTGCTGCACCACTGCTTGACCGCGCCCGCGCCGCCCCTGCGCCGTGCGCTGCTGCTCGGCCTGCCCGACGCCTATGCCCCGCGCGTCGCTGACGAGGTGGCCGCCATTGCCCCGCTTTTCGCCGATACGGTCACGCTGCTAGGCGGAGCAGCCACGCGCACCGGGCTGGAAGAGCACGCGCCGGCCGCCGACCTGCTGCATCTGGCCTGTCATGGCCGCTTCCGCGGGGACAGCCCCTTCTTCTCGGCGCTGCACCTGGCCGACGGCTGGATGACGGTGCGCGACGCCTACACCCTGCGCCTCCGCTGCGGGCTGGTCACGCTGAGCGCGTGCGAAACCGGCCTCAGTGCGCTCATGCCCGGCGACGAATTGATCGGGCTGGCGCGCGGCTTTTTCCTGGCCGGCGCGCCCGCGCTGGCCGTCTCGCTCTGGATGGTGGACGACGCCGCCACCGCCGAATTGATGATCGCGTTCTACCGCGCGCTCCTCGCCGGGTTGCGCCCGGCCGCGGCGCTGCGCCAGGCGCAGGTCGCGCTGCTGGCATCACACCCGCACCCGTTCTACTGGGCGCCCTTTGTGCTGCTGGGCCGCTGGTAGGCGAGAGCAATAGACCGCGGATTTGGCGGATTTTCGCGGATTCGATCAGCTTCATTCACCTCCCTCACCCTCTCACCCCATCACCCTCTCCCCCTGTCCGGCCGCATGTGCCCCAGATGTATCAAACTGCGTTCCCGCGGCTCTGTACGGGTGTTCGGGTGCAGCGGCACAGACAGTCGCCGCCTGCACCGTTATAAACAGAACGCTCTGCAGAAGGGGGAAACTGCGATGAACGAGACAATGCGTGCATGTTTGATCTATTTTCTGGTGATGGCGACGGCGCTCTTCGGTATGGGCCAGGGGCGCGTCAGCGCCCAGGACCTGCCAGAATATGAACCGGACGAGGTGGTCGTCAAGCTGGTGCAGACCGGTGATCTGGAGAGTGTAGCCGCCGACTTTCAATTGGCATTGCCGCCTCTGGATCAGTTCGGCGAGCGGCCGATCTACCGGCTGGCCATCCTTGACGGCGCCACCCCACTGGAGAAAGCAGAGGAGTTGCTGGGCGACAGCCGCGTGCTTTACGCCGAGCCAAACTACTTCCAGCAGACGCCGGAAGGCCAGCAGCGCATCTCCTGGGCGCGCGGAGGCAGCGCCGGCGAGTATGCCGCGCAGTGGGCGGGCGCGTATCTGGGGCTGCCCGCCGCACACACGGTCACCCGCGGGGAAGGCGTCGTCGTGGCAGTGCTCGACACCGGCATCGACCGCACCCACCCGGCGCTGGCGGGCCGCGTCCTCACCGGCTACGACTTCGTCGACATGGACGCCGACCCCGCCGAAGTGGGCGTCAGCGGCGCCGACATCACCTACGGCCACGGCACCCACGTTGCCGGCCTGGTGGCGTTGGCCGCGCCGGACGCGCAGATTCTCCCGGTGCGCGTGTTGGATCGGGACGGCGCGGGTAACCTCTGGGTGCTGGCTGAGGCGCTGGCCTATGCGGTCAACCCCGACGGCGACCTGGACACGCCCGACGGCGCCCACGTGATCAACTTGAGTATCAGCACGCTGCGGCGCACTGCGTTGTTGAATGAGATTGTACGCGATGTGATCTGCGCCGACGATGATGACGACGATGACGGCGACGACGACGATGATGACAATGACCGGCGGCGCGCCGATGACGACGATGAGTGCCTGGCCAGCGCCG
>JAPKMV010000409.1 GCA_026645635.1 Caldilineaceae bacterium | reverse complement strand
CCCCATCCGCCGCATCCGCGGTCTATTTGTACAGCTCGCGCAGGATGATGTTCTTCTGGATCTGCGTGGTGCCTTCGTAGATCTGGTAAATCTTGGCATCGCGCATCAGCTTCTCCACCGGATATTCCCGGCTGTAGCCGTTGCCGCCGAAGACCTGCACCGCATCGACTGCGTTGAGCACCGCTGCGTCGGCGGCATAGGCTTTGGCCACCGCGGCTTCGGTGGTGTTCTTCTTGCCCAGGTCGATCAGCCACGCCGATTTCCAGGTCAACATGCGCGCCGCCTCGACGCGAATCTTCATATCGGCCAGCATGAAGCCGACGCCCTGGTAGTTGTGGATCGCCTGGCCGAAGGCATGGCGCTCGCCGGCGTACTTCACCGCCTCGTCCAGCGCGCGGCGGGCGACGCCGGTGGCGGCCGCCGCGACGGGCGGGCGGCTCTTGTCGAAGACCTTCATGCCGATCATGAAGCCGTCGCCCTCGCGGGCCAGCAGGTTCTCCGCCGGCACTTCCACGTTCTCAAAGAAGACCTGGCATGCCTGCGCCGCGTGCTGGCCGAGCTTCTCCAGCGGCTTGCTGGTGCTGACGCCGGGCCAGCTCCGCTCGACGATGAAGCAGCTCATGCCGCGGTGGCGGGCGGCGGGGTCGGTCTTGGCAAAGACGGTGAAGTAGTTGGCCACCGGGCCGTCGGTGATCCAGGTCTTGGCGCCGTTGAGGATGAAGGTGTCGCCCTTACGCACGGCCGTGGTCTTGATGCCTGCCACGTCGGAGCCGGCGTCTGGCTCGGTCATGCAGTAGGCCATGATTTCACCGCCTTCGGTCAGGCGCGGGAAGTACTTCTGCTTCTGGGCATCGCTGCCGGCGACGAGGATAGGCAGCGTCGCCAATTGGTTGAGCATCAGCGCCGTCTGGATGCCGGAGCAGCCGTAGGCCAGTTCCTCGCCGACGATGCACTCTTCGAGCACATTGGCGCCCATGCCGCCGTATTCTTCCGGGATGTTCAGGTTGACCAGGCCGACGCCCAGCGCCTTCTTCCAGATCGGCCACGGCCATTCGCCGGTGCGGTCGTAATGTTCCGCCTGGGGAATAATCTCTTTGCGGGCAAAGTCGCGCGCCAGATTTTGCAGCATGATCTGGTCTTCGGACAGCTCCAGGTGAAGCCCGGGCTTGGTTTCCGTCATGGTGGCTAGCATCGCGTGTTCCTTTTCGTGTGAATCGAGACTGTGTCGAAATATCGGCGTCGGCGGCAGAAGCGCCGGCGAGAGCAGCCGGACAGCCAACGCCACCTTTCATTCAACCGGAGGGAAATTCCGTAGTTGTTTTCGGGGTGTTGGCGAGATGATAGACCGCGGATTCGGCGGATGAGGCGGATTCTCGCGGATTTCCGTTTTTATCCGCGTCAATCCGCCTCATCCGCCAAATCCGCGGTCTATTCCAACTCCCGCAGCCGAACAATCCGCGCGCGCGTGAGCCGCACGAGATCCTTCACCGGCAGCAGGATGTTGGCGCCGCGCTCGCCTGCACTCACGGCGATGGTGGGGAAGGCGTTGGCCTGGTCGTCGAGATAGACATCGAAGCCTTTGTTGATCAGCGCCAGCGCGCTGATGCCGCCGGTCTGCAGCCCGGTCAGCTTCTCCGCCTGCTCGTGGGTGGACATCTTCACCTTCTTCGCGTTGACCGCTTTGGCCAGCAGCTTGAGGTCGAGCGTGTCCGGCCCCGGGATGATCACCAGCAGCGGCTTGCGGTTCGGCTCATCGGCCAGCGCCACCAGCGTCTTGAAGACCTGGCCCGGCGGCAACCCGATGGCCGCGGCCACCTCCACTGCCGAGTGGACGCCCGCGTCGTAATCGTAGGTGAACGCCTGATATTTCACTTTCTGCGCGTCGAGAAAGCGGGTGACATTGTTCTTGAACTCGGATGCTGCCATCGTTGGTCCTGTCCCTTGCTTCATTTCACGCCATACATGGGTTTCTGCCACAAACCTGTGTAGCCTGATTGTATACGATGTGCGCTGATCTGTCCTTTTGCGCAGATTTCACAGATTCATGGCTCGTGCCTCTGCCGGGAGGGTGGAACTGCCGCGCACCTGACGGCGCAGGGGGCGGCGGCGTCCCGATAAATAGACTACATTTGACCCTGTCATTGTGCTGCGATCTGTGTTATTCTGGGAGATACAGACTGATTTGATGGACGCGCAATGTCTGCTCCAGCCCGGCATCAACGACGATCGCCGGCGCCCTGACAGACTCCGGCGATAATCTGCCTGGAACCTGTTTGTACAGATATGCGACAAGAGGACTTCTCAAACGCTCAAAGGAGAGCATCATGGCACGAGGCACTGTCCTGATCGACCGCAACCGCTGTAAGGGTTGCGAACTCTGTGTGAATGCCTGTCCCCAGCAGGTGCTGCATCTTTCCTCTTCACGTAACGCCCGCGGCTATCATCCCGTGGAACTCAGCGAAAACGGACATCACTGCACCGGCTGCGCCATCTGCGCCGTCGTCTGCCCGGATGTCGTTTTCACCGTCTACCGTGAGGCGAAACCCGCGCTGCGGGCCGCGTGAAAGGAACAAGTGAAACCATGCGCGAGCTTTGGAAAGGCAACGAAGCGTTGGCCGAGGCCGCGGTGCGCGCCGGCTGCCAGGCGTTCTTCGGCTACCCAATCACGCCGCAAACCGAACTGCTGGAATACATGGCGCGGCGTATGCCCGAGTTGGGGCGCGTCTTCCTGCAGGCGGAGAGCGAGATCGGCGCGATCAACATGGTCTACGGCGCGGCCTGCGCCGGCGTGCGCGCCATGAGTTCCTCCTCGTCACCCGGCTTCAGCCTGATGCAAGAGGGCATGAGCTACATCGCCGGCAGCGAGGTGCCGGCTGTGCTGGTGGACATCATGCGCGGCGGCCCCGGCCTCGGCAACATCCAGCCCAGCCAGGCCGACTATTTTCAGATCACCCGCTCGGCTGGGCACGGCGACTATCACCCCATCGTGCTGGCGCCGAGCACGGTGCAGGAAGCCGTCGACCTGATGATGCTCTGCTTCGACCTGGCCTTCCGCTATCGCCACCTGGTGGTGTTGGCGGGCGATGGGATGCTGGGGCAGATGATGGAGGCGGTGACGATGCCCCCCTTTGCCGAGCCGCCGGCAGATCGCCCCGACTGGGCGGTCGGCGCGGACGAGGAACACCCACCGCGCATCATCACCTCGCTCTACCTGGCCGCCGAACGGCTGGAAGAGGTCAATCTGCGCCTGCAGCACAAGCTGGAGGAGATTCGGCAAGCCGAGCAGCGCTGGGAAGTGGAGAACACTGCCGACGCCGACCTGCTGATCGTCGCCTTCGGCACCGTGGGGCGTATCGCCCGGTCGGCCATGCGCCAGGCGCGCGCCCGCGGGCTGCGCGTCGGCATCTTCCGCCCGATCTCGCTCTGGCCCTTCCCCTTCGATGCGCTGCGCGCCACCGCCGCCCGCACACAGGGCGTGCTGGTGGTGGAGATGAACGCCGGGCAGATGCTGGAAGACGTGCGGCTGGCCCTGGGCGAGCGCAAACCGATCCGCTTCCTGGGGCGCATGGGCGGCGTGATCCCGCTGCCCGAGGAAATCCTGGCTGAACTGGAGCAGATGGCGCATCACATGCACGGGCATAACGGCCACGTCGACGTCCATGCCCTCGGTCAGCCTGCGCCCAGAGTAACCTTGTGAGGACAGAGACCATGATCGCAACACTCGAACCCGCCGCGCCAGCCCCGGACATGCTTGCGGCGATGGAATTGATCTACGAACGACCCGCCGCACTGACCGCGGCGACAACCCACTACTGCCCCGGCTGCACCCACGGTGTTATCCACCGGCTGGTCGCCGAAGTGATCGACGAGCTGGACATCCGGCGCCGCACCATCGGCGTGGCGCCGGTGGGCTGTGCGGTCTTCGCCTACAACTACTTCAACCTGGACGGCGTCGAAGCGCCCCACGGCCGCGCGCCGGCGATGGCCACCGGCCTCAAGCGCACGTTGCCCGACCGCGTGGTCTTCACCTATCAGGGCGACGGCGACCTGGCTTCCATCGGTGGCAACGAGATTCTCCACGCCGCCGCGCGGGGAGAGAAGATCACCGTGATTTTCGTCAACAATGCGGTCTACGGCATGACCGGCGGGCAGATGGCGCCGACGTCGCTGCCCGGCCAGGTGACGAGTTCGTCGCCGCTGGGGCGCGATGTGCTGCTCCACGGCAACCCCATCCACATGCCGGAGATGCTGGCGCTGATGCCCGGTGTGGCCTTTGCCGCGCGGCGCTCCATGCACTCGGTGGCTGAGATCAAGAAGACGAAGAAGGCGATCCGGCTGGCTTTTGAGACGCAGTTGCAGGGGCTGGGGCTGGCGAT
>JAPKMV010000408.1 GCA_026645635.1 Caldilineaceae bacterium | reverse complement strand
TGTGCGGCGCTGCCAGGAGAGCCGCAACCAGAAGGTCGGCGCTGGCGTCGGGGATGCCGGCGAGGATGGCGGTGACTTCTTCAAGGTCACGGCGCAGCCAGGCGGAAAGGTTCATGCGGCGCGCCTTTACGCGGTTGTGCCGTGAGGCGCCAGCACCCACTGGCGGATCGTGGCAGCCACACCGTCCTCGTCCAGCGAGGGTGCGATCCAGTCCGCCACTGCCTTGACCCGCGCGTTGGCATTGCCCATCGCCACGCCCAGCCCCGCCGCGCGCAGCATGGGAATGTCGTTGTCGCTGTCACCCACGGCAATCACGCGCCCGATTTCCACGCCGAGCAGGTCGCACAGCTTGCGTAGCCCGCTGCCCTTGTCCACACCGGCGGCGGTGGCCTCCACCAGCCATTCGTGGGTGCGGGTGATGGAGAGATGCGCGCCGAAGCGTTCCTCCAGCGCCGCCGCCACATCCACGCCGTAGTCAGGGTGATTCCAGACGATCACCTTGATCGGCGGATGGGGCGCCCAGCGGTCGAGCAGCGCAACGAATTGCGGCGCGTGCTCCGCAGGGTGGCCGAGCAGATGTTCAAGCAGTTCCTCTTCGGCGCGGTCGCGGCCAGACTGGTTGCGATAGACGTGGGTGTGGCCGTCGTCGTCCAGCACATAAAAGGCCGCCAGGTAGTTGTTGTCATCCACCCAGTGGGCCAGCGCGTAGGCATCGGCGGCAAGCAGGTCCTGTTCGACCAGCACATGCCCGGTGAGCGGGTCACCGATGACGGCCCCTTGTGTGGCGATCACCGGGTGGGGCAGGTGCAGCGCCGTAGGCATCTGGTGGCGGATGTAGTCCAGGGTGCGACCGGTGCCCACCGTCACCTTGACGCCCAGGGCTTCTGCCGCCGCAATCGCTTCCAACACGGCCGCGCTCACTGCCTCGCGGCGATAAGGATTCATCACAGTGCCGTCCAGGTCAAGGACGACGAGATCGTAATCACGCATAGTTGCCCTGCTGCGCCGCCGCGTACCCAAGCTGGCGCAGCATGTTTTCCCGCCGCCGCCAGCGCTCCCATACCTTCACCCACAACTCCAGATAGACCTGCGTCCCCACCAGCTCCTCGATCTCCGGGCGTGCGACTTGGCCAATGCGCTTGATCATCGCGCCGCCGGCCCCCAATACGATGGCCTTCTGCGTCTCGCGCTCGACATAGATCACCGCGGAAATGTAGGTAAGCGTGGGGCTGCGCTCGACAAAGTCGTCCACTTCCACGGCGATGCTGTGGGGTACCTCATCTTGCAGCAGCCGGAGCGCCTTCTCGCGGATCAACTCCGCAGCCAGGTAGCGCAGGTTGGCGTCGGTCACCTGGTCTTCGGGAAAGTAGCGCGGGCCGACGGGCAGCCGCTCCCGCAGCAGCGCCAGCAGATCGTCCGTGCCGGCGCCGGTGGCGGCGCTGACCACCACTGTGGCCGGCGTTGGGGTGAGCCAGTCGAGCAGCGCCAGATACTCCTGGCTGCGCGCGGCAGTCGCCGCAGCGTCGCTTGGCCAGCGGTCACACTGGTTCAAGCCGATCACCAGTGGCGGCAGCTTGATGCGGTTGTGGCGCCGCGTCGTCAGCGCGTGCAGCAGCTCGGCGATGGCGCGGTCCTCATCCGTGGGCGCGTCGTTGATGTCCACCAGCCAGAGCACGACGTCGGCGTCTTCCACGGTGTTGGCTGCCACCGCGACCATGTACTCGCCCAGCTTGTGCAGCGGGCGATGGATGCCCGGCGTGTCGAGAAAGAGGATCTGCTCCGTCGCAGTGGTGAGGATGCCCAGCATCTGGTCGCGCGTCGTCTGCGGCTTGGGGCTGGTGATGGCGATCTTCTGCCCCAGCAGCCGGTTGAGCAGCGTCGATTTGCCCACGTTGGGCCGGCCAATCACCGCGACAAAGCCGCTGCGATGGTCCGCGGGCAGTTCCGGGTCGGTTTCATTTTCTGGGATCGTTGGCAGCATCGGTGCGCAGCTCATTCCGCCGGACAGCCGGCAAAGCCCATGTCGCGGTTGAAGAACATGCTGAACAGGCGGCCCGGCTGGTTGTTGACCGGCGTCACCGTGAAGACAACCGTGTTCTCGACCGCGACTGCGGCGTCCACCGTGAACAACACGGCGCTGACCGGCTCGTCCACCAGGAGGCTCTTGCCGCTGGTCGCCAACGCAGCGCGGGGCGCCAGGTCGGCTTCGGCGCTGGCCGCGTCCGGGTACGCCAGCACAATGCGTCCCACCGGCTGACCTTCTTCCAGCGCAAAACCGACGCCCAGCGCCATGAATGGCCCCAGCGGTGTGTTCCCGAAGCGCGCCGCAAACGCCTCCTGCACGGCGTCAGCGGAGGGCAGCTCCGCTCCGGCGAAGATCGCCGCCGGGTCGAAGACAGCGCAGTGCAGGGCATAGGGGCCAAGCAGCGCGGCGCTGGTGGCGCCCAGTTGTGCGGCCGTGGCCTGATACTCCGGCAGGTCCGCTGCGGGTGTGCTTTCCCCGGTGGCCGCGGCGACGACCTTGGCCACGCTCTCCAGCGAAGGCGCGTGGACAAGTACGCGCGCCTCCGGGAAGACCGCAGCGTTGAAGGTGGCCAGGTCCACCGACCAGGGGGCACTCAAATCCAGTTGGCGCGAAAGCAGCAGCGCGCCGTTGACTTCGGTCTGGCCGAACCCCCGTTCGGCAAAGCGCGCCAGCAGCGCGTCCAGCGGGAAGTCGTCGGCCAGACGCATGACGTAGGCGGTGCGGCCATCGTCGAGCTGCAGTGCACTCTCCCAGCGCAGGTCGCCGAAGTCCCAGCCCCAGAGCGCGCGGTTGGCGGCAGCCGTCTGGCTGGCATAGCCGGTGGGGATGAAGAACTCGCCATTGGCGGCGCGCGGCAGCAGGCGGCGGGCGTCTCCCGCATCTGTGGCCGTGCTCCCTGTGTCGCCGGCATACTGGCGCAGCAGCGTCCAGTCGGCAAACTGTAACAGGCGCAGGTCGGCCGGTGCGTAGCGCAGCGCTTCGGCCAGCGCCCCAGATAGTTCTGGCGCTGCAGTTGCCTCGGCGGGCGTGGTGGTGACAACGGGCGGGGGCGGCGCGCCGGCCTCGGTGCGCACGCCCAGGAACAGGACGGCAAAGGTGAGAAGCAGACGAAACAGTTCATGTATGATTGGCATGTCCGAAATTATCCACACAATCCGGTGTCGATCCAAGTGGCGACGCATGTGGGGCGTGGTTCAGGTTGGATGCAGGGTGTGTTTCAGTTCCCAAGATTCACCGCCGCTGTGATAGAATCCTGTGCGGTGAGGGGCATGTGGCGGTGGTTGGGCATGAAGAACGGAGAAGCGGCAGAACCGAGTTTTCCCTGGGCGCACAGTTGGCCGGAGATCACCGACTCGCTTGTGCGTCGCGCTTTTGCCCGCGTCCAGCGCACCGCCTTCATCGCGCCGAACCTGCACCCCTACGCAACGAACGACGCGCCGCTGCCCATCGGCGAGGGACAGACCATCAGCCAGCCTTTCATCGTGGCGCTGATGGTGCAGGCTGCGGCAGTGCAGCCGGGTGACAAGGTGTTGGAAGTGGGCTTCGGGTCGGGCTATCAAACGGCCATTCTGTGCGAGTTGGCCGCTGCGCCTGGGCAGGCGCTGGGGGAGACTGTCTACGCAGTGGAGCGGCTGGCCACGCTGGCGCAGCGCGCGACAACGACGCTGCACCAACTGGGCTACTTCCCTCACCTGCGCGTGGGCGATGGCGCGGCCGGCTGGCCGGAAGCTGCGCCTTTTGCGGCCATCGTCGTGTCTGCGGCCATGCCATCACTGCCCGCACCGCTGGTGGCGCAGCTGGCCGAAGGCGGACGCCTCTTAGCGCCGGTGGGCGGCGAAGACGCGCAGCAGCTCTGGCTGGTGCGCAAAGTAGAAGGGGAGACTGTGATCGAAGATTTGGGCGGCGTGCGGTTCGTGCCGCTGATTTCAACCCTGGTGGGCCGGCCATGAGCGCTGTCGCCGCAGCCGCGCCGGCGCACATCCTGCTCGTCGGCGCGCAGGGCCAACTGGGCAAGGCGCTGCAGCGCGTCTACAGCCAGCGGCCGCAGGTGCGCGTCACCTGCTGGACCATCGACGACCACGACATCGCCGCACCGGTCACCCGCGACCACGTGGCGGCGCTGGCGCCCGACGTGGTGATCAACGCGGCGGCGTGGACCCACGTCGACGGCGCGGAGCAGGATCCCGCGGGCGCCTATGCCGCCAACGCGCTCGGCCCCAAGCACCTGGCCGAAGGGTGCGCGGCTTGCGGCGCGGCGCTGGTGCAGATCAGCACCAACGAGGTCTTTCCGGGGACGCCCGGCGTCTTTTACCGCGAGTACGACCAGCCGCAGGCCAGAAGCGTCTATGCGCGCAGCAAGCTGGCGGG
>JAPKMV010000407.1 GCA_026645635.1 Caldilineaceae bacterium | reverse complement strand
ATCTGGGATTTCCGCTGCTGTCGGTGCAATGCCTGGAGAGAATCTCTTGATAGCGTGTCGTGAAGAAGAAAATGTCAGATGATCAAACCGTCAACCATCCCAGGGAATTCACAAAACAGGAGTAACAAGCTATGGGTACAATGGTAATCAAAGGCAAGACAATGCGGTCCGTCGATGTGGACTGGAACGAGTTCTACTACACCAACTGCCCGCTGGTCTCCCCCAGCAACGTCGACCAGGAGATCGGCTGGGTGAAGGAAGAGTTCAAGAAGATCGGCATCGCCTACAAGTTCCTGCGCTCCACCCGCGAGAACGACTGGTACCCGCACTACGTCCACAACCTCGACAACCTGATGCGCTACGGCGGCTGCTTCCCGGCCATCCACGTGCAGGCCGACATCCGTCGCACCCGGCTGATTGGGACGACGCATGTCTACGAAGGCGGCTGCATGTTGGTGCGTGCGCGGGATCCCATCTACCGGATGACGGACCTGAAGGGCAAGAAGATCGGCATCACGCAAAGCCAGAACGTCATCAAGAACGACTGGTGGCGCGTCCAGGAGGAGCAAGGCATCGAGCTGATGCTGATGCTGAACAACATGACCCGCGCCGATGTGCAGATCGTGGATTTCCCGTACCCCGACGATTGGTACGACAAGCCCGAGATGCTCACCCCCATGGAGAACCCGTCGGAGCTGTGGCTGAAGCGCGACCACAAGCATGACCTGGCCTTCCGCCCGCTGGAGACGGCGCTGCTCAACGGCACGGTGGATGCAATCTATACCCAGAGCAAGGTCTTCCAGCACATCCAGGAACAGACGGGCAAGATGAAGGTGATCGAGAACCTGGCCAATTACCCGGACTGGACCCTCCAAGGGGCGAATGTCCCGGCCACCTGTACAGTCAGTGAAGTGGCCTGCCAGGAACACCCCGAACTGGTCGTGGCAATCATGAAGGGTCTCATCAAGGTCGGACGCTGGGCCAACGAGCACAAGCACGCTGCGGCAGCGATCTTGAACAAGCAGACCTACTACCTGGACATCGAGGACACCTATCGAGGTATTCTGGACGTCGATCTGGTTCCAAGCCTGTCGCCCTACAACCTGGAAGCCCTGCAGATCAACAAGGACTTCATGCTGAGCCACGGCTACATCGAGCACGACTTCGATGTGTACGAGTGGGCTGCGCCGGAATTCCTTGAGCAGGCGGCCAAGGAATTGCTCGAGGAAGAGTGGAAGAAGCGCAGCATGGCCAGATTGCCCCAGCCGACCACGCTGGCAGAGGCCATGACGGCGCGGCTTGGGTAGGCGACAGCAAGTAGAACACGACAACGGATTTGGAAAGCAACGGATTCAGACAACAACGGATACAGCAGAAGTCACGCCAGCAGGTTTCTGTATCCGTTCCTTTCTGAATCCGTTGTCGTGTTTGCGGCCCCCACCGAAGCACGCAGTCCATCAATCATCATTCTTTGCGTCGGTGCACGCCATGTCGTGCCCATGTGGACGCTGAAAAGGAGATAAGCACGTGACCAGTCAAGCACAATCCGTCGCCGCGCCCAGCCGTCAGTTGCCTGCTGGCAAACAGACCACCCTGGGCCTCTACGTGACCGCCGCAGAAGCCTACGCGCTGTGGAAAGCTGACCCAGAGCGGGTCAAGATCCTCGATGTGCGCATGGTCGAAGAGTACGTTTTCCTCGGTCACGCCGAAGGCGCGGTCAATGTCCCGGTCGCCTTTCCCAAATATGAATGGCACCCGGACAAGCGGAAGTACGGTTTCGAGATCAACCCCGACTTCATCGACCATGTGAAAGCCGTGTTTGCACCCGACGACACCATCATGGCCATGTGCAGATCGGGGGGGCGCAGCGCAGCTGCGATCAACATGCTGGCCAAGGCGGGCTTCACGAGGATATACAACATCATCGACGGCTTCGAGGGCGACACGGTCGACGACCCTGAAAGCGTCTTCCACGGCAAACGCATGAAGAACGGCTGGAAGAACTCTGCGCCGTGGACTTACGATCTCGACCCGGCGCTGGTGTGGGTTCCCACGGGCGAAGAACTGGAGAAACTCCGCAGCACCCTGGATGTGTGACCGATTCGTATCGTTCTTATCCACTCTTGCTGCCTTGAGCGGCCTGACCTTTGTCGTCGCCAGTATGTTGGGGACAGGGTTGAGCCTGACCGTGGCGCAGATCGTCCAACCCTTGAAGAACGTCCGCCTGGTGATCCTGGCGCTCCTGGCGCTGCTGGCCAACTTTGTGTTGGTGCCGCTGCTCGCCTTTGGGATTGCCCGGCTGCTCCCGCTCGACGAGGCGCTGCAGATCGGCCTGATCGTGCTGGCGACAACGGCGGGCGCGCCCTTCCTGGTCAAGGAAGTGCAGGCGGCCCAGGGCAATCTCTCGCTGGGCGTCGGGCTGATGTTCCTGCTCATGGTGGTCACGATCTTCTACGTGCCGATCGTTCTGCCCTTCCTGCTGCCGGGCGTCGAGGTGAATGCCTGGGACAACGCTAAGTCGCTGATCGTGACCATGCTCTTGCCCATTGTGCTCGGCCTGCTGTGCTGCTACGGAGTGATTACAGCTATAGCGCCGTCCAGCAGCAACCGTGCGGACCAAGCGAATGGTGGATTGGCTTACAGCCGGCCGGGAGCATGCAGCCGGCTGTTTGCCTGCACGCGACAATTCGGGTACACTCGCACACAAGTGGTAAGCATGGGCAGTCGATCAGAGAACTAACTTGTGTTACGACGCACCAAATTCTATCGCCCGGCGGCGCCGCAGGATCTCGTCGTCCGCCCGCGCCTGAACGCCAAACTCCAGGGCGGGCTGCACCACCCACTGGTACTGATCTCTGCGCCGGCCGGCTACGGCAAAACGATGCTGGCAAGTTCATTCCTGGAAACTTGCACCTCGCCCTGGGCCTGGCTGTCACTCGACGAGAACGACCATAACCTTCATCTATTCCTGGAGTACTTCCTGAGTGCGCTCGATTCCTTATTCCCGGGAGCGCTGCCGCGCACACAGTTGATGCTGGCGGGTAACCTGCTGCCCCCAGTGCCAGTCATTGCCGACAGCCTGATCAACGAATTAGCTGAACTTGAACGCGACTTCATCCTGGTGCTGGACGACCTTCACGTCATCCGTGAGCCGGACGTGTACAGCCTGCTGACTACGCTGCTGCACAATTCCCCGCACGGGATGCACCTGTGCCTGCTCACCCGCCAGGACCCGCCGTTGGGGCTGACGCTGCTCAGGGCGCGCAATCAGATGAGCGAAATCCGCGCCCGGGATCTGCGTTTCACCGTGGCTGAAGCGGCAACATTCATGCACCAGGCTGCCCTTGCGCCCCTACCCGACGAGGCGCTGGCGATCCTCAATGAACGAACCGAAGGTTGGGCAACCGGCCTGCGGTTGGCCGCGTTGACGCTGCACTACGGCGGCGAGATCGATCCGAAGGTTGCTGAGCTGCACGCCGCGAATCGCTACGTGTTCGACTATCTGCTGCACGAGGTGCTCGCCCACGCGCCACCTGCAATCGAAGACTTTCTCGTCAAAACGTCGATCCTCGATACGCTGTGCGGTCCCTTGTGCGATGCAGTCATGGCTGTTGAAAGCGAGGCAGACAGCGGACAAAGCTATTTGCACATGTTGGAAGAGACCAACTTGTTCACCGTGACGCTGGACGAACAGAGATTCTGGTATCGCGATCATCATCTATTTCAGGAACTGCTGCGCAGCCGGCTGACACACAAGCTCGACGCGCACGCCATCGATGCCTTGCATCGTCGCGCCAGCGCCTGGTATGCCAGCCATGATTTGCCGGAAGCGGCGCTTGCGCATGCGCTGGCGGGCCACGACCTGGCGAGCGCCGAGCAGTTGGTGGCGCAGCACCGCCATCACCTGCTCGACACCGAACAGCGGCCGCGGCTCCAACGCTGGTTGCGCGCCTTTCCAGAAGACGCAGTGGCCCATTCTCCGGAGTTGCTGCTGGCCAAAGCCTGGAGCACCGCGCCGGGGCGGGCCAATTCCCACACGGTTTTGGCGCAGGTGGACCAGGCGCAAACCCTCATCGAACACATGACCGGCGCACCGGAGCGCGTGCGCCAGCTTCAGGGCGAGATCGACACCCTGCGCAGTATGGAGATAGGCTTTGCGGCCAACAACCCCCAGGGCGTGATCGCGCTCACAACCCGCGCCCTGGAAGTGATGCCGCAGGAGTGGTATTGGGCGCGCGCCACGGCGTGGCTGCAGCTTGCCATCGCCTATCAATTGGCCGGCCAGCTTGAACGCGCCTACACGACGTTAGCTGCGGGACAACTGGAAGACACGGCCGTGGTCCACGCACCGCGCGTGCGGGTTGCGGGCGCGGGCGCCTTGATCGACTGGATGGCAGGC
>JAPKMV010000406.1 GCA_026645635.1 Caldilineaceae bacterium | reverse complement strand
CGTCAACATGGCAGGTCCACGTGAACGCGTCATCCACATGGCAGACGCCCGCCGTCGCGCGCCAGTTCACATGCTCGAAATGCGCCTGCACCGCTTCCATTACCGTATCTTGCGCCATCGTCCATTCCTCCTGTGATCCATCGAACGGGCAACCAAAGCTCCTTTCCAGTGTAACGACAGGCGGCGGTGATTTCCAGGTCAAAAGTTGCTCAATAACTGCTTGAAAGACACCAACTTTGACGCTGAGGCGCAGAGAGGCGCCGAGAGAAATCAGCAGAGTCTTGCCTGCCTGTCCTCTGCGAACCTCTGTCTCTCTGCGTCTCCGCGTCAAAAAAGGTGCTACTCCAGCCGCTTTTTCACATCACTGGCGAAGTCCTCATAGCGGCGCAGGGGTGTGACGGCGATCTGGACGTGCTGCCCCATTTCCACCATGATCGGCAGGTCGAGGGTGATCTGGTCGAGCATGTCGGGCGAATCCACATTGACGACGGCGATGACGCGGCGCTGGCCGACGCACTTCCACAGATCGACGACGACGCCAGCTTGCTTGGCGCCGAGCGCCGCCTCCGCCTCCTTCGCCCAGATGGCAAAGAGGTCGCGTTGGCTCATGGCTGCAGAATATTCGACGGTGAAATCGAGATGATAGAGCATGGGAAGCCTCCTTTGGGTCAAACTACATCCGTATGATTATGCCGCCTCAACCCAGCTGGCTGTCAAAATATGTCCAACCATCCAGATTGGGCGGCTCCACGCCAAGGTTAGTCAACACGGCCATGATCTGCGCCCGATGTTCGGTGGCATGGTTGATGGCCTGCGTCAGGAGGATCGTACAGGGCACCGACCGCGGCGTGCCATCCCAATCGATCTCGACGCTGTCCTGCGCTTGCACTTGCGGCGCGGCGACGACAAACCCTTCACCGCTTGCGCGGATGGATGCCTGCATCTCGGCCATCGTCAGCGGCGGCGCCCCTGGCGGGCGGCGATACGGCTGACCGGTCGTAATGCGCTGCAAATAAGAGCGTTCCGAGTTGACGATGTGCTGCATGGTGTCGCGGATCGTGCCAAACCCGCCCGTCATGCTCGTGTCCAATTGCGCATCACTCAGCCTGGCGCAGATCTCGAACAGGGCAACATTGGCCCACAGGTTGTGCCGAAAGAGCGTTGTGACTGTTTCAGACTGGTTTGTCATCGTGTCTTCCTCAGCAGTGTATGTGACATTACAAATGGTTGAGCGCAGGGTAGCCCAATCCGCAGTCTCTGTCAAGGCGATTTCAGCCCCCTGACGCCGCCTCAGGCGTCGAATAATCCTTGTTGCGCGTCGGCTATGCCTACCGATTGAAACCCGTTGCCCGACAAGGCGCTGGTGTTCGCATCCTCACCCTCGAACATATCCGGCGCCAGGCGCTCCTGGGCGTTGCGCACGCAAGCCTCGTCTTTGTCAAAGCCGATGTAGCGTCTTCCTGCACTTTTTGCCGCTACAAGGGTTGACCCGCTGCCACAAAAGGGATCTAGCACGACTTGCCCTGGCAGCGTCGTAAGTTCGATAAGTGCACGCAGCAGCCGCACCGGCTTCTGCGCTATATGATGTCCACTCTCATTGGGGCCAAAACCTGAGCGCAGGACGTTGTCCGGGGTGTGCTCGAAGGCAACGAAGGCCCGCTCATTGAAGGCCCCGACGCCGTGGGTCACAACATTGTCAGCAATGGTTGTGCCAATGGGATACGGCTTGACAAACCAAAGAATCGGCTCAAATGTGGGTCGAAGATTGCCGACGCGCCAACCCTCCCATCGCTTTGCATTGGCTGTATCACCTCGTCGCTGGAAGACTACACTGACTCGCTGCGCCCGGTGCGGGGCGCCCTCCCTCAACCACGCCAAGGAATCCTTAAACGTAAACCCAGCGTCCTCGAACGCGACAACACAGCGATGCGCAAGGCGACGCCCAGCAAAGACGAAAGCCGAACCGCCGGGTTTCAACACACGCAGCCATTCCTGGGCAAACGATTCGCACCATCGCTGGTACTCGATGGGTATCCGCCGATCTGCTTCGGACCAGCCATTCAACGGCTTACCCCGGCGCTTGAAAACAGCTCCTGCCTTGACCTGGGCTGGACTTGCGCCGAGAAACGCGGAATTAGAGTTGCTGTGCAGTACATCCCACTCGTCAACGCCGATGCCGTAGGGAATGTCGCTCAGGATCAGATGTACACTCGACTCAGCAAGTGTTTTTACGGCAACGATCCCGTCTGCATGAGTTACTGAGTCTGGAGAATCCAACATATCCGCGCTCCTAAGCCCCGAGCAGAGGCCCATGCTCGATCCGTTCGACATATTGAATGCGCGAATCTAGCCCAGCCTTGCGGATCAATTCCTCAATGGCTTGTTGGTGTGTCAAGCCGAGTAACCGATTCCGTTCTAAGCGGAGGCAGCGAAGGGATTCGTTCTTCGCGGCGGCCAAAGACTCGATAGATGCAGTTTTCTCCGCTGTCCAGAGTTCGGTATCAGGCGACAGTGAACTGACGAGCGCGCGATTGATGCTGGTCCAATAATCGACGGCATTTTTACTGGGATGGAGAAGCGAGACAGTCTTTAGTATTTCGTGGAGACCAGCCGCCGCCATCTGCGATCCCTGGCGCATTGCAAGGCCAACGAGAGCTGCCAGATGCGAGTAGCTCAATATGCACACGTTGCGAGCGATTGCCTGCTGGTAGATTTGGCTGGTGCGCGTTGGCAGTTGGTAAATTGGGCAGACGATGACTGCGTAGTCGAGTCCGGTGCGCTGTTCGACTCAGTCGAAAGGCTTTTGCGTCTGCCACGAGAGAATAGGTATCCGTTCGCGCCTGGACATCTGCCGAATCTCCGCGAGCGTTGATTACCATGCTCCTGAGACCAATGGCTGACAGAGTTTCGCTGATCAGCGCGTCCGTGTACTTTGCGTACAGCTTTTCTGCAGACGAATCATGTCCGTACTGCTCAGGGATTGCCCCACAAAGATGCAGATGATCGAGGAGTGCCGCGTACCCATCAACTGCAATCTCTGCCCGCAGTTCCTCAATCACTTTGCTGGAATCATCGCCAAACGAGCCGCTCAGCTTCGCCAATTCAGCGACCCAATAAGCACGTCGTTCCGTTGCGCCTGTCATCATATCTGCTCTCTCTTGAGACAAATCATGATCTTCACTGTACATTGGAATTCAGGCTGGGTTCCTGCAAGGAGCATAGATCACCTATTCAGCGCTGTCAAAGAGATACGCCAAACCAGCGCGCTTCACCCCTGGCCGTTGTTCACCCAATCCCCGCTACATACGCCATCAGCTTCCCCCGGAACGCCTCGACGCTGAACTGCGCGGCCTGGATGCGGCACGCCGCCGGGTCGTAAGCGCGCCAGTCGAAACCCTGGAGCACGCCCAACAGACTCTCCACCGTCTGGCTGGGGAAAAGCTCGCCCGTGACGCCGGGCGTCACTGTGTCCAGCGCGCCGCCGCCGGCAAAGGCGATCACTGGCCGGCCTGCGCTCAGTGCCTCCACCGGCGCGATGCCGAAATCCTCCAGTCCCGGAAAGAGAAAGGCGCGGCAGCCGCGCAGCAGGTCGCGGATGCGCTCCCGCGGCTGGCGGCCCAGGAAGGTGACGTTGGCGCTCGCCTGGTTGCGCAGCGCGGCCAGGTCGCGCCCATCGCCCACAACGATCAGTTTCTCCTGGGGCAGGTGGCGGAACGCTGCCACCGCCAGGTCGATGCGCTTGTAGGGGATCAGCCGGCTCACGATCAGGTAGTAGTCGCCCACAGGCTGCGCCGGGTCGGGCGTGAAGTAGCTCGTGTCCACCGGCGGGTGGATGATGGCGCTTTCTCGCCCGTAGATGGTGCGGATGCGCTGCTGCACCTCGCTGCTGATGGCGATGAAGTGGTCCACCCGCTGCGCCGCGGCCAGGTCCCAGCGGCGCAGCCAGGCCAGCAGCGGCTGCAGCGCGGCGCTGGTGAAGGCGCCGATGCGCTCCCGAGCGCGATACTGGTCGTAGAGCCAGAGGTAGCGGGTCGGCGTCAGGCAGTAGCAGATGTGGGTGGCGCGGCGCCCGTCGCCCTGGGTGCGCACCCCGAAGCAGAAGCCGCTCTTGTTGCTCATCACCAGGTCATAGCCGCTCAGGTCGGTGCGCCCGAAGGCCAGCGGGTAGAGCGGCAGGTATTTCTGGTGGTGGGTCGTGACGCCCGGCAGCCGCTGCATGAACGTGGTGCGGATGTCCCACGCGCGGTACGCGGGCGGCATCCGCTCCCGGTCGTAGATGCTCGTGTAGACCGGCGCGCCGGGGAACATGTCCACCAACTCCTCCAGCACATTCTCCGCGCCACCCATCTGGTTGAGCCAGTCGTGTACCAGCGCGATCCGTTGTCCTGCCATTTCAAGCACCTT
>JAPKMV010000405.1 GCA_026645635.1 Caldilineaceae bacterium | reverse complement strand
ACCTGCACGAACGAAGCGCCGGCATCGACGTGAGGGCTGGCGTCACAGCCGCGCGGGCTGCCCTTGAAGAGCATGTCGGTCTCGCCGGGCAGCGGTGCGCTGTAGACGTTCCAGGCGTTCAGCCAGTAGCCGTCGTCGGCGCTGCTGCTGTCGGCGTCGTCGAAGATCTCCAGGGCGATGGCGGTGAAGTCAGCGGCATCGACAGCGCCGTCGCTGTTGCAGTCGCCGCGAGCGCTGTTGGGAATGACATAGGCCTGGCCGTTGAAACGGTAGACTGGCAGCGCATTGCTGCTGGCGCCGGTCGTCGCGGCGGCGGTCAAGGCCAGGGTGGTAATTGGGTTGGTCAAGTCGGCGGACGTGTCGCAGTCACCGTCGGCGACGAAGGTCAGCGTGAAGAGCGCACCGTCGGTGTAGTCAGCACCGGACGAGCCGGTGACTGTCACCTCACCGCCGCTGGCAGAGCCTGCCGGGTTGGGTCCGGTGACGCCGCTGTAGCTGAGGCAGGCGTCATCGAACGCGACGGTGAAGCTGCTGGAGCGTACAGCGTTGCCCTTGGCCACAAACGCGACCGGCACCTGCAGCGTACCACCCATCGTCGTCCACAGCGGCGGGCGGCTGAAGGTGATGGTGCGGATGCTGAATTCCGAGTGGTTGACCACTACGAAGGTGACCGCCTGGGTGTAGGTGTTGGCAACGGTGTAAACGTTGCCGGCGTTGTCGGTGACGACCACATCGAAGGTGTAGCTGCTCTTGGTCTCAGCCGTTTCCAGACCGGCGGCCTTGACCTTGATCTGCATGCCGTCCACCTCGAAGTAGGCGGCGTCCGCGCCGGTCAGGGCTAACGTGAAGGTGTCGGGCGTGCTGTACGCGTCGGCGTTGTCCGGGTCAGTGACGGTCACATTGGCGACCGCCTGGCCTGCGCTGCCCAGGTCTTCGATCACGGCATTGTTGTCCAGCGCCAGCGCCGTGGGCGCCTCGTTTACGTCCGCCACGGTGACGGCGAATGGCTGGGCGAAGACGCCACCCTTGCCGTCGCTCACCTGGATGCGCACGGTGTAATCTTTCTTCACCTCGAAGTTGAACGAAGGCGTGGCGCTCAACGTCGCTCCAGTCAGCGTAAAGGCGCCGTTGTCGGTGTCACCTGCGCCGGCGACCAGCGAGTAAGTGTAGGTGTCGTTGGCGCCATCGGGGTCATTGTTGGAGACGACGCCCACCGCCGTGTTGGTCGGTGCATTTTCGAGCACCGTGGCAGCCGACAGCGCCAGCGCCGTGGCGGCGCGATTCCAATCGATGGTGACGTCGCCGTTGGTGGTGGTGAGATTCAGCGGCTGACCGCCGGGGTTGCCCAGCGAGGCTGCCGGCGCGGTCGAGAAGTTGACCGGCGTCACACCGTCGATCTGACACGCAGGCAGCACGCTGAAAGTGACCGTCACCACTGTGCTCGGCGCGGTGATTTCCGCCTTCGGGCTGTCCTGGTCGAAGATGGCAATGTCCAGTTCGCCATCGGTGTCACCGTTGTTGTTGGCTACGGTCTTCTCAAAGTCGGCGCTGATGCCGCTGAAATCGACCGCGCTGTAGGCCAGACAGGCCGAGTTATAGTCCAGCGAAAAGGCCGCCGAACTCACTTTCGGACCGCTGCCCCCGCCGGTCAGCAGGATCGGCACATTGACTGTAACCGGACCGCCCTGGTTAAGGATGACGTTTTGCGACACCACCGCCAGGTTGTACGGCGTTGACTGCGCCAGGACGCTGGCAGGCGTCAACCCGGCCAGGGCTGCAACGACCAATGCCAGGGTGAGCAGGGTCGCCATGCTTTTTGTAAAAAACTTCCGTTCGAGGTTATTCATATCCAAATCTCCTTACCCACATCACCACACAGTTTTCAGCTTACAAAAAAGGCCACATCGCGCTTCTCTCACTCTGGCAAGGATGATGGCGGCGATGAAGTGGTCGAAACACGTGCGGCCTTTAGCTGTCTACTACATTTGACGTAACTGGCCGCAGATAGTTACGCCAAATTGTCGAATTGCCTCTTCTTCGTTCGATTCGCTCACTTCAGCATGCAACGCATTGTTTAATGCTTCCTCGTCAGTCTCGCGTGGCAGAATCAATCGCACGTTAAGTCAGATCAAAATCACATTAAAAATGCCGGTGCACCGATGGTTTGACGCGCGCGCCAGACTCGGACAGAATATCGTTGGGCCGGACGGGATTCCCCCAATATCAGTTTTTGCGCCGATCGGAGTCGAGCATGGCCGCAGCCAAAGACAGTGGGAAAGAGAAAAAGCAGTTTGTCTGCTCCAGTTGCGGAGCGACGCAGTTGCGTTGGAGCGGCAAGTGCCCGGAGTGCGGCGAGTGGAACACGCTCGAAGAAGTGGTCGTGCGGGCGCCCGACAAAAGCCGCTCGCTGGTCGCCCTGCCGGCAGCCAGCGGCAAGCCGGTGCCGCTCAGCGCGCTGGCCGCCGATGACATGCCGCGCCTGCCGCTGCGCATCGCCGAGTTGAACCGGGTGCTGGGCGGCGGCATCGTGCCCGGCTCCTGCGTGCTCGTCGGCGGCGACCCGGGCATCGGCAAAAGCACGCTGCTCTTGCAGATGGCCGCCGACATTGCCCAGAGCACAGGGCCAGTGCTCTATGTCTCCGCCGAAGAGAGCGCCCATCAGATCGGGCGCCGCGCCACGCGCCTGGGCATCCAGACCGAACACTTGCTGATCCTCAGCGAGATCGTCGTCGAGGCCATCGTGGAGCAGATCGAGGCGACGCGGCCTACGCTGGTGATTGTCGATTCGATCCAGGCGATCTATTCGGGCAACGGCGCCAGCGCCGCGGGGACAGTCAGCCAGGTGCGCGATTGCGCGGCCGCGCTGCTGCGGCTGGCCAAGGCGCAGAATGTACCAGTCTTCCTGGTCGGCCACGTCACCAAGGAAGGCGCCATCGCCGGCCCGCGCGTGCTCGAACACATGGTGGACGCCGTGCTGCAACTGGAAGGGGAACGCTTTCATGCCTTCCGTCTCCTCCGTTCGGTGAAGAACCGCTTCGGCAGCACCAACGAAGTCGGCGTCTTTCAGATGAGCGAGCAGGGCATGGAAGAGGTGCGCAACCCGTCGGAACTCTTCCTGGCCGAGCGGCTGCCCAACGCCAATGGCAGCGCCATCGTCGTCTCGATGGAAGGGACGCGACCGCTGCTGGTGGAGGTGCAGGCGCTTTGTAGCACGACGGCCTTCTCCATGCCGCGACGCACCGCCAACGGCATCGACGCCAACCGGCTGCTGCTCCTCACCGCGGTGCTGAGCAAGCGGGTGGGCATGGATTTGAGCGACCAGGACATCTTCGTCAACGTCGTCGGCGGCATGAGCATCGACGAGCCGGCGGCGGATCTGGCGGTCGCCTGCGCCATCGCCAGCGGTTTCCGCAACCGGCCAGTCTGGGCTGACCTGGTCTTCGTCGGCGAGGTGGGGCTGAGCGGCGAGCTGCGCAGCACGGGCCAGCTTGCCCGGCGCCTGCATGAGGCGGCCAAGCTCGGCTTCACCCGTGCGCTGGCGCCCCGTTCCATGGTGCAGCGTAGCGGTGGCGACAGCCTGCCCGCGGGCATCGAGGTGATCGGCGTGCGCACTTTGCAGGAGGCGCTGGAGCGCGCGCTGGTGAAGTAGAGGGCGCCGGATAGGGTGAGGGGTGAGAGGGTGACAAGAACGCACCTTACACTCGCTCGATGCAGGCAGGAGAGGTGGGAAATGGGCAGCGTGCTGCGGGTCTTCTTCATCACCTTGCTGGCAGCCGTCGTGGCCGCCGGTGCGGCAGTGGCCGCGCCGCGCCCGCAGTCTCTGCCGCCAGGGGGCGTGCCGGTGGCGGCACTGGCAGGCGCCTTTCGGACGGCGCAGGATGCGCCTTTCCCCTTTGTCTTCGCCACTGCCACGGAACGCCTGTCGGTGGCGGGCGTCAACGCCGCAATGGAGCAGCAGATCGGCGTGTTGGCGGCTCAGGCATCGCCGGTGGCGGTCAAGGTGTGGGGCGCGCGCTATGGCGCCGGCCGCCCAGCGAACCAGGCCGAGCTGATCGTCAGCGAAATCCTGATCGACAGCAACCAGGCGCTGCCGACCGCCGCGCCGACGCCGGCGGTCACGGCCATCGTGCGCTATAACCTGATCAACCTGTACTCGACGCCGTATCAGTCGTCGGCTGTGGCGGGGCAGGCCAGCGGCGGCCAGGTCTGCCCAGTTCTGGGCCGCGATGCCGCCGCAACATGGCTCTTTCTCGACTGCAACGGTGTCCGCGGCTGGGCCGATGCGCGGCTGGTGTCGGTGTCGGGCAGTCTGAGCAACGTACCGATCATGACCAACCCCGCACCGACCCCCACGCCGCGGGCGACAGTGGCGCCGACGCCTTCGCCCACGCCGCCGCCGGTTCAAGGCTGGCGCGCCA
>JAPKMV010000404.1 GCA_026645635.1 Caldilineaceae bacterium | reverse complement strand
AAGCAGGCGCAGCGCCGCGAGAAACAGGGCGACGTCTGGTACAGCGTGCGCGTCGCCGACGGCAGCTACGCCCAGGTGCTGCGCATCCCCAAAGGGGAGAAACCGCCGGAAGTGAAGGGACGATGAGGCGACACATGGTTTGACAGACTGCCCTGCGGGTGCGAGAATCGCGGCGAGGAGCTTATGGCAAACCACAGACGCGCCGTCCAGCCGCAGCCCGGGCCACAACCGATTCGCCGGCTTGTCCGTGCCTTGGTGGCCGGTCTCTGCATCTGCAGTCTCCTGCCTGTGCCGGCCGGAGCGCAGGGAGCCATAGACGCGCCCCCGGTCACCGTGACGGCAGTTGCCCTGCAGCGCGCCGCTCGCCCCTGCCTCGACGCCTTCATCGCCCATGATTTGCCGCATCAGACCGCCGTCGCCGGCCACGTGGTGCGCATGTTCGACGCCAACGGCGCGGGCGTTGCCGCCGGCGACCTGGACAACGACGGCGACCTCGACCTGCTCCTGGGCAATCAGGACGGCGACGACACGCTGTTGTGGAACGAGGGCGCGCTCGCCTTCCGCGCCGAACCATTTTCCGCCGGCAAAACCCGCGACGTGAAGCTGGTGGACCTGGACGCCGACGGCTGGCTTGACGCCGTGCTCACCCGCCACACCGGCGGCCTCAACTATTTCCGCAACCTGGGGAACGGCGCCTTTCAACGCATGACGCTGCCCGGCGTGAGCTTTCCGGCCTACACCCTCGACTTCGCCGACCTCGACCAGGACGGCGACCTCGACCTGGTCACTGCCACCTACGACGCCGGGCTGCTCACCGACCGCGGCAACGAGTATCTGGTCAACAGCAGCCCACGCGGCGTCTACTACTACACCAACGACAACGGGCGGATGCGGGCGACGCCGCTGGCGCGCACCGCGCAGGGGCTGGCGATCCTCTTCCCCGACCTCAACGCCGATGGGCGCCAGGACATCGTCGTCGGCAACGACTTCCTGGACCCAGACTACATCTGGCTGCGCACCGATGACGGTTGGGCGCCGGCGGAACCCTTCGCCGCCACCACCCACAGCACCATGAGCCTCGACCAGGGCGACGTCGACAACGACGGGCGCTTCGAGATCTTCGCTGCGGACATGAAGCCCTATCCCGGCGAAGTGACCGCCGACTGGATGCCGCTCATGGCCGACATGATGGAAGGCGTGACGCGGGCTTCGGTGCTGACGGATCGCCAGATCATGGCCAACGTGCTCCAGGTGGCGGTGGCGCCGGGCGAGTATCTCAACCTGGCGCCGGACTGGGGCGTAGACGGCGCGGGCTGGGCGTGGTCGAGCAAATTTGGCGACCTGGACGCCGATGGCTGGCTCGATCTCTACGCGGTCAACGGCATGATCGAGGAGCGCCTCCTCGGCCACATCCCCAACCATGAACTGATCGAAGAGAACCAGGTCTTTCGCAATATCGACGGCTGGCGCTTCCAGACGATGCCGCGTTGGGAACTGGATTCCGAACGGAGCGGGCGCGGCATGGTCATGGCCGACCTGGACGACGACGGCGACCTGGACATCGTCGTCAACAACCTGCGCGGGGTGGCGCAGTTGTTCGAGAACCGGCTCTGCACGGGCGACCATCTGCTGGTGGACCTGCGCTGGCCGGGGAGCCTCAACCACAACGCCATCGGCGCGCAGGTGCGGCTGGTGAGCGATCGCGGCGAATTCCTGCGCGACGTGCGCGTGGGCAGCGGCTACCTGAGCGGCGACCCGCCCCGGCTGCACTTCGGCTTCCCCGAGGACGCCAGGCTGGAACGGCTGGAGATCCGCTGGCCCGATGGTGCGAACTCCAGCGCGCCGGTCAGAACGCACAACCAGCAGTTGACCATAACCCGCGTGGACGGAGAATAGCGTTGCCGTCGCCTGCCTTCCGGCTCATTTCTGCCGCGACGATTCTGCTGCTGCTGGCTGCCCTGGGCGGCGCCATCGTGTGGACGGTGCAGACGCGGCCCGCGGCGCTGGCCTTGCCCACGCCGCGCCCCACATCCACTCCCTCGCCAACGCTCACGGCAACACCGCCTCCTGCCCCGGCAGCGGCAGCGCACACCGCCACTGCGACGGCTGTTCCGTACCCTGGGCCGGATACACAACAGCCCGCGCTGACGGTGCGCATCCCACGCGGGAGCACGGCTGCACCCGCGGCAACGGTGGCGCCCACTCCGCAGCCGGCGCCGTCGCTGCTGCCCGCGCCCTCGCCAACGCCGGTGTTCAGCGCGGCGGCCCTGCGCCGGGTGGAGACGGATGCCCGCTTTGTCAACGCGGCGGCGATCTTCGAGGACACGCTTTGGCTGGCCACCGAGGGCGGCGCGCTGGCCTGGCCCGCCGGCGCAGATACGCCCGTACACTACACCAGCGTGGATGGACTGCCGGGCAATCGCCTCACCGCGGTGGCCGCCTGCCCGCTGCCCGGTCTGGGCATCGTCTTTGGCGGTGACGGCGGGTTGGCGATCTTCGACCCTGCCCGCGCAACCTGGCGGCAGTTGAACCCGGCCAACAGCGAGATGCGCGCCCTGGATGTCTCCGCGCTGGCCTGCGACCTGGAGGGTGAGCGGCTGCTGGTCGGCTATGCGGCCAACGGCATCGACATCTACAGCGTAGCTGCCGACGCCTGGCGCCGCCTCGACCGCAGCAGCGGGCTGGGCGCCAACGATGTGACCGCGCTGGCCGTCGACAACGTCCGCGACGCCATCTGGGTGGCGTCCAGCCAGGGCGTCACCCGCGCTGCCGGCCCGGACTCCGCTTTCTTCCCTGCCGGCGATCCGCCGCTGGATACGCTGCGGGTAAGCGCGCTCGCGGTGGCGCCGTCGGGCATGGTCTGGCTGGGCGCCGACGGCGCCGTCTACCGGGTCAACGGCGAGACCTGGACACGCTATGCCGCCAACAGCACCAGCGATGGCACTTTCCCCAATGGCGCCATCACCGGTATGGCTGTGGCCGCGGACGGCAGCCTTTGGGTGGCGGACAGCGACGGCGCCGTCTGCCGTCTTTCGGCGATCCAGAACCGCTGCGTGGAATCCTATGTGGCGCACATGGGGTTGGCGGCGCCACCCAACGGCCCGGTCACCGATCTGGTGCTCGACGGCGAGCAGCCGATCTACACCACCTTCGGCGACGGTCATGTGCTGCTTGACACAGACCCGCGGCGTGCCGTGCCGGTGGAACAGCGGCTAAATGGCAACCGGGTCTATGCCCTGGCGGTGGACAACGCCGGCCTGCTGTGGGCGGCGACAGAGACCGGCCTGCAGCGCTTCAGCGATCCGGGCGGCAGCACGCGCCTGGCGCCCATCGCGCCCGGCGAGATTCCGCTGAGCGGTGGCCAAGTGCTGCATCCGCGGCCATTGGGTGGCATGTGGGTCGGCGGACGCGGGGCCAGCGTCTTCGACGGCGAGGTCTGGAAGACCTACACCATGCGCGACGGGCTGGCCGGCGAACAGGTGCAGGCCATCGCCACCGACGGGCAGGGGCGCACCTGGCTGGGCACGGAACAAGGGGTGAGCATCTGGAACGGTGAAACCTTCTTCAACATCACCGCCGCGCAGGGGCTGCCCGCCGCGGACATCCGCGCGCTGGCTGCTGCATCGGACATCATGTGGATCGGCAGTTGGGGCGGCGGTCTCTACCGCTTTACCGACAACCAGGTGGAAGTCTTCAACGTCGAGAACACCGGGCTGCCATCGGATCGGATCACGGCGCTGGCGGTGCTGCCCGACGGCGACTTGCTCCTGGGCGCCGATGCGGGGCTGGTGCGCTTTGCCGACGGTGCGGTGACGCCGGTCGCGTCGATCACCGCGCCGGTGACGGCCATCGCCGTGATCGACGGCGCGGCCTGGGTGGCGACTGAGGGCGCGGGCGTCTATGTGCAGCAGGGCGACGGCTGGACGCAGGTGACGCCGGCCGACGGCCTCCCTGCGGCGACGATCACGGCCATCGCCGCGACCGCGGAGGCGGTCTGGCTGGGCGGCGCGACCGGTGGCCTGGTCGGGGTTGCCCGGTGATGACGATTCAGACTGCGCCCTGATGCGGCTCGGAATCGAACGCGGATGACGCGGATTGGGCGGATTTGCGCTGATCAATCTGCGTTCTATGGTTTTGCCTTGGTTCTCTCTGCGTCGCCGCGGCTCTGCGTCAAAACCGCTGGGCTACTGCGGCGGGCGGTCGAGGGGCGGCGCGGTGGCGGAGAAGTCCTGGGCGATGCGCTCCACATAGTTGCCCACCAGCCACTGCACCCGGTCATAGTCGGCAGAGGCGAGTACGAAGCCGACGTGATGCTTCTTCTTGAGCCGCCAGACCACCTCCGGCGCGTGATAGCCTGACGTGTCCGGCCACTCCTGGCGCGCCAGCGAGACGATCAGCCCGGCGTAGTCCTGGCGCAGCGGC
>JAPKMV010000403.1 GCA_026645635.1 Caldilineaceae bacterium | reverse complement strand
GCTTTCCTCTTTGCGCCGGGCTTCCACCCGGCCATGCGCCACGCCATTGGCCCCCGCCGCGAATTAGCGGCACGCACCATCTTCAACATCCTCGGCCCGCTTACCAACCCGGCCAACGCCACCAACCTGCTCGTCGGCGTCTTCGACCCGAAGTTGACCGAGCCGATGGCGCAAGTGCTGGGGCAGATGGGCGCGCGCGCGGCATTCGTTGTTCACGGTGCGGGCGGCGCCGACGAGCTGAGCCTGGTCGGCCCGAATCGCGTCAGCCACCTGCACGAGGGCAAGGTGCGCACCTACGACTTCGACGCGCAGGAGCTGGGGCTGCCGCGCACGGCCATCGACGACCTGGTGGGCGGCAGCGCCGAGGAGAACGCGGCGATCACCCGCGGCATCCTCAGCGGCGAGTTGCATGGGCCGAAACGGGACGCCGTGCTGCTCAACGCCGCCTTCGCGCTAAGCACCGAGTGCGGCGATCTGCCCGCAGGGCTGGCCGAAGCGCGCCAGAGCATTGACAGCGGCGCAGCGTTGCATGTGCTAAACGCATATATTGAAATGACGCGTGGATTCTTGAGCGACTGAAGCCATTCCAATGAGACAAGAGAAGGTGGAACCTATGCTGAAACAGGTGAAAATCGTTGTCGAACGCCACGATGACGGATATGTTGCCTATCCGCTGGGGCTGCGCGGTGTCGTCGTGGGTGAAGGCGACACCTACGATGAGGCGCTGGCTGATGTTACATCAGCGATCCAGTTTCATATTGAAACCTTTGGTCCGGCAGTACTGCGAGAAGAACCAACGGTGCTGGAAGCGTATATTACCGAGACCGCAGTGCCAGTCTGATGCCGAAATTTCCTGTTGACGCCCCAAGGGATAGGGTGATTGCCGCCTTCGCGCGGCTTGGCTTCAGGACAGTGCGAGTCGGCAACCATATCGCAATGCAGCGTCTCAACGCTGACGGCAGCCACACACCACTCACATTGCCCAACCATCGCACAATCAAGGGATCTACCCTGCGCACAATTCTGAGCCAGGCTGGGATCGATCGCAACGAGTTTCTGGGCGCATACGAGCAACAATGAAACCATCCAAACTCGACATCCACAAACACAAAGGCGAAGTCCTCGACCAGATCATGGCGTGGAAGCGGCAGGAAGTGCCGAAGCAGATGGAGACGCTGTCGCTGGCGCAGGTCAAGGCATTTGCGAAGGTCGCGCCGCCGCCGCTGGATTTTGCCGCTGCCCTCACGGCGGGGCGCGGCGTCCACTTGATCGCTGAGGTGAAGCGCGCCAGCCCGTCCAAAGGGGTGATCGCCCACGACTGGGACCCGGAGAAGATCGCCGAGACCTATGCCTACAACGGCGCGGCGGCCATCTCCTGCCTGACCGACGCGCGCTTCTTTCAAGGCAAGTTGGAGTATCTCACCGCCATCAAGGAGCGGCTGCGCGCCATCGGCAAACCCGTGCCCGTGCTGCGCAAGGACTTCCTCTACCACGAGTACCAGGTCTACGAAGCGCGCATGGCCGGCGCCGACGCCATCCTGCTCATCGTCAGCGTGCTGGGCGACAACGACCTGCGCCGCCTGCGCGAGCTGGCCGCAAGCCTGGGCATGGCCGCGCTGGTGGAGGTGCACGACGCAGCCGAAGTGGAACGCGCGCTCAAGAGCGGCGCGCAAATCATCGGCGTCAACAACCGCAACCTCAAGACCTTTGCCGTAGACATCGAAACCACCGGCCGATTGCGCAATGTCATCCCCAGCGACAAGATTCTGGTCGCCGAAAGCGGCATCCGCAGCGCCGACGATGTGCGGCGCATGGGCGAGATGGGCTGCGCCGCCATCCTGGTAGGCGAGACCTTCTGTAAGCTGCCCCAGGCCGAGCGGGCAGCAAAGGTGAAAGAGTTCGTCCGCGCCGGCAGAAACGAATGATGTGACGGCCTACCCCTCACGGGCCAAGTCGCCCTCTACGAGACTGTGTGCAAAGATCCCTTTGACGCAGAGACGCGGCGACGCAGAGGTTCGCAGAGAGAAAATTCGGTGCGATACTGCGGCAGTTTCTCTGCGCTTCTCTGCACCTTTGCGACTCTGCGTTGAAATTGGTGGCTTTCCAAACAGTCACTATGCGTGCGGCTCGTCGCGCATCCGATCGGGGTGGCCGGCGGGCAACCGGTGTGCGTGGCGGCTCTGCCAGTAGCTGTACACGCCGAGGGCGATGAGCGCGGCGTAGAAGAGGGCCACGCCGATGAACACCAGCACCCCCGGCACAGGCCCGATTGCGGCACGTGTCACAACCTCGCTCAAACTCGTCGCCGGTGTCGGGTAGGCGACCAACACCACCAGCCAACTGACGAGCAGGATGCCGTAGATCCACTGGTAGTTGCGGCGCAGACGGCGGCCGGCAGCCTCCCACCACGGCATGTGATAGTGAGGCCAGGCCAGGTCGTGCGCCAGGGTGCTCGCCCAGTCCGGCTGGGGCGGCTGTGACCCGTCCAACATAGGGCGGTAGAAGTTGATCTCAATCGTGCGCGCCCGGGTGCGCCAGATGTCATAGAAGCGGTAGCGCCGCGCCTCCATCATCAGCAGGAACGTGCAGAAGATCACCACAATCGGGATCAGCATGTGGCGTTCGCTGCTGGAGCCGCCAAAGACAAAGGTGAGCGCCGTACCGCTCAGCACCACGGCCCAGTTGCTGGTGGTGTCGATGCGGGTGCGCCAGGCCGACGCCTCCGCCAGTTCGCCCCGGTAGAGATGCACCATGGCGCTGATGAACTCGTTGCGCGTCACGGTCGTCATGTCGATGCGGTCAGCGCCGGCAGCGGGCGCGGGTTCCTGGTCGGGCATGGGCGGTTTCCTCTGATGTACTGAATTGACCATCGTTCACGCAAAGACGCAAAGACGCAAAGGGTTTTCATCGTCTGTGGCGCAGTTTCTGACCATCGCTCACGCAAAGACGCAAAGACGCAAAGGGCCGTTAGCGCCTGTGGCACCGCAGGCATGTGCCTGGCAGGCGATTTTTGAAGACAACTCCGCCAAGTATAATCGTCCTGATCGGTGACAAGGAATTTCACGTCAAGACGCCGAAAGATGAAACCCTTGCGCCCTTGCGCCTTTGCGTGACAGTAACCGTTCAGCCAGTCGCAATAGAACGCGGATGACGCGGATTTGGCAGATTTCCGCGGATTGGATCAGCGCACATCCGCCCAATCCGCGTCATCCGCGTTCTATTCCGAGCCTCATTTAGACGTGACCTGAACAGTTACGCGTGACATAAACCTACCGCCGCCGAAGCCCACTGCTCAATCCGGCGGCATCGGCAACAGCACCGCGGCAGAATTAGGGCGGCAGACTCACGCTGCTCACCGCCTGGTACGCGAGTGCACCAGGCGGCTCACCACTTTCCGGCACCGGGCCACCGCCGGTCGGCGTCACACGCATGAACAGCCCGCCCAGATCCACCGTAAGCAACGGCCCGTCTTCTGCGGGGTTGACCAGGACGAAGCCGCCGGTGAAGTCGCGGCGGTAGACGCCGCCCGTCGCCAGGTCGTCGATGTCGGCCACCGGCCCCTGCTGCGGGCTGCCGATGGCAATGCCGTACTCCGGCCACCATTCCGGCTCTTCGCTCGTCTCCAGGTTGAGGTAGGTGCGGCTGCCCTTGATCAGCAGATAGCTGCCCAGGGCAAAGAGCCGCTCGCGGCCGTCGCCGGGGTAGGCCTGGGCGATCACCGCCTTCCCCTGGCGGATCAGCCCCAACGTGCGGTTCATCTGCAAGCGCCAGTCGTCTACGGCCAATGGATCGCCTTCGCCCCACAGGGCGAATCCCTCGATCATCACGCCGCCCGCCGCGGCGTAGGTGGTCGGGTCGCGCGTCGTCACCCAACTGCCCACGTTGGGCACGATGGCATAGGCGCCCACCGGCTGCGTCTGCAGCCAGGCCAGCCAGGTGTCGATGCGGTCGGCCCAGGCTTGCTCGTACGCGGCGTCCACAGCCGGCAGCGCCGGATCGTAGCGGTCGCCGCCCAGGTAGTTGGGCACGCTGAGACTGTCCAGGAAGACGCCGTCGCCGTCGTTGACCTGCACCTGGCGCAGCACCTCGCCTTGCCAGTACGCGCGCCAGCCAGGATCGTCGAGGTTCATCAGCCACCAGCCCCAGTCACAGTTGAGGACACGTGTCGTGCTTGCCTCCGGCCAATGGGCGAACCAATTCTCCTCGACAGCCCCGTCGCCCGGCCACTCCTGCACCCACTGGCTGCCCTCGACCACATGCAGGTATTCACCCGTCGGCTGGCAGCCGTTCTCGATGGCGCGGTAGCCCAGCCCCAGGCCGAGCCGGTAGTGCAGGATCAGCAGGTTCGGATTGTAGCTGCGCAGCGTGTCGGCGTCGGTGCGGGTCATCTTCTGCACGCCGGCATAGTGGGTGGCAGCGAATGCCCACTGCGCGTCGCTCA
>JAPKMV010000402.1 GCA_026645635.1 Caldilineaceae bacterium | reverse complement strand
CAGACACGATGATCGAACGCTTTGCCCGCCGGCTGCTGCGGCGCCCTCAGCGCGATGAACTGCCGGCGTCGCCGCTGAGCGGCAAACCACAAGATATGTACACGGCCGAAAAACGCGTATCCACCGAAAAGATCCATCCATGACGCGCACCATCGAACCCGACGCGGCCGCGCCCCTCGTCTTGGGCGCCTACGCCGGTTTTGCTTCGCGGGCGGTTGCCCTGATCATCGACCTGGCGATCGACGCGCTGCTGCTGACCATCATCAGCGTGACCATTCGCCTCTTGCAGGAGGCAGTGCGTTACAGCGAGATCACTGTCGCTCTGCTCAGTTGGCTTCAGATCACGATGAGCCTTTCGCTGCTTGCCGGCTACTTCATCTTTGGGTGGATGCTGGCCGGGCAAACTGTGGGCATGGCGCTCATGGGGGTGCGGGTGGTGCGCACCAATGGCCAGTTTGTCACCTTGTGGGTTGCAGTGCGCCGGCTGGTGGGCATGTTGCTCTCCAGCATCTTGTTTCTCGGTTATTTATGGGTGCTGATCGACGATCGACGCCAGGGGCTGCACGACAAGCTCGCCGGCACCTATGTCATCTATGCCTGGTCGGGGCCGCGCAAGGCAAATGGCACGACATTTCGGCGGCGGCTGCGGCGGCGTCGCTCGTCAGACCAGGCTGAACGCTAAAATAGAGATTGCCTATGCTTGCGCTGCTCTTTCAACTGCTGATCAACACCGTTGCCGTCATGCTCGCTGTGCTGCTCATGCCAGGGGTGGACGTCCAGGAGCGGCTGTGGCAGTGGCTGCTGACCGGTCTGATCTTCGGTGTGCTCAACACCTTTCTGCGCCCGGTCATCGTCCTGTTCACCGGGCGCCTGGTGATCCGCTCACTGGGCTTCTTCCTGGTAGTCATCTACGCCATCATCCTGGCGATCTTGGCCTGGCTGTTCCAGTGGAACGTTCCGTCCGTCCTGGTGCTTCTGTGGGGCGGCTTCGTGGTGGGGATGACGCTGGCGCTGCTCGATGCGCTTTTTGGCGTCAGCCGCCCGCTGATCGGCCAGGTGACGGAAGATTCCATCTGGTGGAAACGGCTGCTCAAGTTCTCCGGCAATCGTTCCAACCGTTTGATCGTCAACCTGCGCTTTCAGCAGCTCTACGATCTGATCTTCCGTTATCTCACCGAGATCGGGCTGGACCAGATGCCGGTGATCGGGCCGATGCGCGAGTGGGTCAGCCGGCAACTGTACGGTGATTCGCAGTCGACGATCTCCGGTCTGCCGATCCCGGCGCAGACGCGCATCATGCTGCAAAACCTCGGCCCAACCTTCGTCAAATTCGGCCAGATGGTCTCCAGCCGTTCGGAAGCGCTGCCGCCAGAGTGGCAGGCGGAGTTGGACAAGCTGCAGAGCAACGTCGCGCCTTTCCCCGGCGAACAGGCGGTTGCCATCGTCGAGCAGGAGTTTGGGAAACCGATCACGGAACTCTTCGCCACCTTCGACGTGACGCCTTTTGCCGCGGCCTCGACGGCGCAGGTGCACAAGGCCACGCTGGCCGATGGCACGCAAGTGGTGGTGAAGGTGCAGCGCCCCAATATCGTGCCCAAAGTCCAGGCCGATCTGCTCATTCTGCACGACGCGCTGGGCACACTGGCGCGCTTTGTGCCCTGGATCCGCGACAACGATGTCCTGGGCATCTTCGAGCAGTTTGCCGCCAACCTGCGCGTCGAGCTTGACTATCGCAACGAAGCCTATCAGGCGCGGCGGCTGGCCGAAAACATGACGAGCTACCCGACGATCCATGTGCCCAGCATCTACGGCAGCCTCACCTCCAGCAAGGTGATGACGATGGAGCTGGTCAACGGCGTCAAGGTCAATCGCGTCGAGGCCATCGACGAAGCCGGGCTGGACCGCAGCCAACTGGCGCACACTTTCTTCAGCGCCATGCTCAAGCAGATCATCTTCGACGGCTATTTCCACGGCGACTGTCATCCCGGCAATGTGCTGGTCGACCTGAACGCCGGCGAGATCATCTTCCTCGATATGGGCATGATGGGGACGCTGGACGCCCAGGGCCGTATGAACCTGGCCGACCTGATTTGGTCACTCAACGCCATGGACCCCTACGAGTTGACCCAGTCGCTGCTCCGCCTTTGCACCCCCTTCCGCGATGTGGACGCAGCCGCCTTTAGCGCCGACGTCGAGCGCGTCGTGCTGCGCTACATGCGCTATCCGTTGGAAGCCGGCAGCCTCTCAGAGGTGCTCAACGCCACATTTTCCGTGCTCAACAACAATGGTCTGCGCCTGGGCAGCGATATGACGATGGCGCTCAAGACGCTGGTGCAGGCCGAAGAGATCGTCCATGTCCTGGACGACCAGCTCAACATCCCACAGGAAGCGTACAGCTACATTCAGAGTTACCTGACGCAGCAGCTCACCACAGAGAATGTGCAGAACATGGTGCGCACGCAGTTGCTGCGCACGACGCGCGAACTGGTGCGCCGCGTCCCCGATCTGCAAGGCGCGGCGCTCAAGTGGTTCGACCAGTTCGAGCGGGGCAAGCTCGAACTGGAGATCAACACCGACGAACTCAACGAGCGCCTCGACATCTTCAACCTGGCGGCGCAGCGGCTGGCGATCGGGATCGTCCTGCTGGGGATGGTGATCGGCTCGGCCTTTGCGACCAACATCGATGCCGTCGTGCTGGGCATCAACATCGCGGTCCTGGCCTTCATGAGCGCCGGAGCTGGCTACCGGATCACCTATGTCGGCCACGCCACGCTGCTGATCGAGATCGGCGGGATGCGGCTGCTGACCGACCCGCTGCTGCGCCAGCACGTCATGCATCTGCGCCGGCGCAGCACGCCGATCCCGCCGCAGGTCTATGCCAACATCGATGCAGTGCTGCTTTCGCATCTGCATTACGACCACCTCGATCTACCGTCGCTGCGCAAACTCGGCAAAACCACCCAACTGCTCGCACCGGTTGGCGCGGGCGCGTTGCTCCGTCAACAAGGCTTCAGCCGCGTCGAAGAAGTGCGCATCGACGAAATGCTGCGCTTTGGCAGCGTAACGGTGACGCCCACCTTTGCCCTGCACAGCGGCACGCGTGGCCCCTTTGGCCCTTCCGCGGAAACCCTGGGCTATATCGTCAGCCACGCGCCTTCACCCGCTCATCCCCTCACCGCCGTCACCCGCATCTACTTTCCCGGCGACACCGACATTTTCCCAGAGATGGCGGACATGGCCGGTGCGCTCGACCTGGCGCTGCTGCCCGTGTGGGGGTGGGGGCCGACCCTGGGCGCGGGGCACATGGATCCGATCCGTGCGGCGGAGGCGGCGCGCATCCTGGCGCCGCGCACCGCCATTCCAATTCACTGGGGCACCTTCTACCCGATAGCCATGCATCATCTGCTGCCCAGTTTCCTGGTCAATCCGCCCCAAATCTTCCACGCCGCGGTTCAGAAAATGGCGCCAGAGGTGGCGGTGCACATTTTGCAGCCGGGGCAGCGTTTCGAGAGGTTCTATGATTAACGTCTCTATTGTCGGCGCGTCCGGCTACACCGGCGGCGAACTGCTGCGCATCCTGCTCGACCACCCACAGGTTACCGTGCAGCAGGTGACCAGCGAACGCAGCGCAGGCAGCTTTGTCCACTTCACCCATCCCAACCTGCGCGGGCGCACGCGGCTGCAGTTTGTCAGCGTCACCGACTTGGAGCCGGCAGACCTGCTCTTTCTCTGTCTGCCTCACGGCGGCGCGATGGGCAAGATCGACCATTTTGCCGGGCTGGCGGAGCGCATCGTCGATCTGAGCGCCGACTTTCGCCTGCGCAACCCGGACGACTACGTGCGCTGGTACGGCAAGCCCCACGCCAATCCGGCCTGGCTGGAGCGCTTTGTCTACGGCCTGCCGGAGTTCCACCGCGGCGAACTGCATACGGCGCGCTATGTGAGCGGCGTCGGCTGCAACGCCACCGCCACCAACCTGGCCATCCATCCCCTCTTCGCCCACGGCCTGGCCGATGAAGCCCGCGGCGTGATCTGCGAGGTGAAGGTGGGCAGCAGCGAAGGCGGCAACGCGGCCAGCGACGCCACCCATCACCCGGAGCGGGCGGGCGTCATGCGCAGCTTTGCCCCCACAGGTCATCGTCACACCGCGGAAGTGCTGCAGGCGCTGGCGCGGGTGAACAGTGCGCCGGCTGTCCACCTGAGCGCCACCGCCGTGGACAATGTGCGCGGCGTGCTGGCCACGGCCCATGTCTTTGTCAAGCCGGGCGTGGACGAAAAAGAGATCATCAAAGCCTATCGTCAGAGCTACCGGGACGAACCCTTTGTGCGCTTCGTCAAGGAGCGCACGGGACTCTACCGCTTTCCCGAACCGAAGATTCTCGCCGGCAGCAACTACGCCGACGTCGGTTTTGAACTTGATCCGACCACGGGGCGGGTGGTGG
>JAPKMV010000401.1 GCA_026645635.1 Caldilineaceae bacterium | reverse complement strand
GCACGAGAGATTAGTTTCCTGTAGGGGCATGACATGTCATGCCCTATAAACGAAAACTCATGACGGACAGACTGTTACCGCGACTGCGCGTCCACCACCGCCATGATCGTCACGTTGATGATGTCGCTCACGTCGTCGCCGGTGGCCAGCACGTGGATCGGCTTGTCCATGCCCACCAGGATCGGGCCGATGGCCTCGGCGCCGCCCAGTTCACGCATGAGTTTGTACGCGCTGTTGGCCGCGTCCAGATTGGGGAAGACGAGCACATTGGCGTCGGTGACCTTGCTGAACGGATAGTAGCGCGCCATCAGGTCGGCGGAAACTGCCACGTCGGCCTGCATCTCACCGTCCACCATCAGTTCCGGCCGCGTGGCCTTGATGATTTCGGTGGCCTCGTGCACCTTGGCCTGGTGGACGTGGGGCGTGCTGCCGAAGTTGGAGAAGCTGAGCATGGCAATGCGCGGGTCGATGTCGAACTGGCGCGCCAGGTCGGCCGCGTTGAGCGCAATCGCCGCCAGTTGCTCGGCGTTGGGCGCAATGATCACGGTGGCGTCGGTGAAGAAGAGCAGCCGCTCGTTGATGAGCATCACATAGACGCCGCTCACCCAACGCCCCTGCTGCGCGCCCACGCACAGCAACGCAGGACGCAGCACTTCCGGGTAGTTGTAGGTCAGGCCAGAGATGAACGCGTCGGCGTCGCCACACTGCACCATCATCGGGCCGAAGTAGTTGGCCTGACGCAGCAAGTCATTGGCGCGCGCCAGGGTGACACCTTTGCGCTGGCGCCGCTCGTAGAAGACCTGGGCATACGCCTTGCGCTTGTCGGCGTCGTGCATGGGGTCCACGATCTCTGGCGCAAAGTCCAACCCCAACTGGGCGATCTGCGCCTTGATGCTCGCCTCATTGCCCAACAGGATCGGGGTGGCGATGCCGTGAGTCGCCGCCTCGAAGGCCGCACGAATGATCTTGGTCTCCTCACCCTCGCCGTAGACGACGCGCTTCGGGTTCTTGCGTGCCTTGAGTTCGAGGATGCGCATGACCGCCGCGCCCTTGCCCATGCGCGCCGCCAGCATGTCCATGTAGGCGTCGAGGTCGAGCTGCCGCCGGGCCACGCCGGTCGCCACTGCCGCCTTCGCCACGGCCGGCGCCACCCACATCAGCACGCGCGGGTCGAGCGGCTTGGGGATGATGTATTCGCGGCCAAAGCGCAGTTCGGTCAACCCGTAGGCGCGGATGACCGCGTCGGGCACATCTTCCTTTGCCAGGGCGGCCAGGGCGTGGGTGGCGGCCAGCTTCATCTCCATGTTGATGGCGCGGGCGTGGACATCCAGCGCGCCGCGGAAGATGAAGGGGAAGCCGAGCACATTGTTGACCTGGTTGGGATAGTCGCTGCGTCCGGTGCCGAAGATCACATCCCCGCGCGCGGCCTGCACCTCGTCGTAGGTGATCTCCGGGTCGGGATTGGCCATCGCAAAGATGATCGGGTCGCGGTTCATGCTGCGCACCATTTCCCGCGTCACGCAGTTGGCCGCCGACAGCCCGATGAAGACATCCTTGCCCACGAAGGCATCTTCCAGCGTGCGGGCGGTCGTCTCGCAGGCGTAGCGTTCCTTGTACTCGTTCATGCCGCTGGTGCGGCCCTTGTAGATGACGCCCTTCGTGTCGCAGAGGGTGATATTCTCCGGCTTCGCGCCGAGCGCGACATAGAGATCGGCCGTGGCGATGGAGGCCGCGCCGGCGCCGTTGAAGAGAATCTGAATCTCGTCGATGCGCTTGCCCACCAACTCCAGCGCGTTGATCAACCCGGCGCCGGAAATGATGGCGGTGCCGTGCTGGTCATCGTGAAAGACCGGGATGTCCACCGACTCCTGCAACTTGCGCTCGATGTAGAAGCACTCCGGCGCCTTGATGTCTTCCAGGTTGATGCCGCCCAGCGTCGGCGCGATCATCTGGCCGAAGCGCACGATGTCGTCCGGGTCTTTGGCGTCGATCTCAATGTCGAAGACATCCACGTCGGCAAAGCGCTTGAAGAGCACCGCCTTGCCCTCCATCACCGGCTTGGACGCGAGCGGGCCACGGTCGCCCAGGCCGAGAATGGCGGTGCCGTTGCTGATAACCGCCACCAGGTTGCCCTTGGCCGTGTACTTGTAGGCCAGTTCGCCATCTTCGGCGATGGCCAGCACGGGGTAGGCCACGCCGGGCGAATAGGCCAACGCCAGGTCGCGCTGAGTGTTCATCGGCTTCGTCGCCGTGATCTTGAGTTTGCCGGGTCTGCCCTCGGAATGATAATCGAGTGAGTCCTGCTTTAGGTTCGACATAATTGCTCTCTTTCGTCGTGACAACATTCGCACAATTGGTCTCTGCGCCGCCTACAGCCAGCAGCATCGTTGGCGTAGCCTCTTTGGAATCGCGTGCAGACAACGATCCACCGTTTACGGTGCGACTACCCACCGTGTTCTGCAAGTGTCATTTGACCCGTTTTTGTCAGCCTGCGCTCCGCCAAGAAATTGTCGGTAAAGAT
Organism: Caldilineaceae bacterium; assembly: GCA_026645635.1. Classification (GTDB taxonomy): domain Bacteria; phylum Chloroflexota; class Anaerolineae; order Caldilineales; family Caldilineaceae; genus Fredericiella. Next base: position 1,921 of record JAPKMV010000401.1, on the reverse strand, counting down.
TCCTTTGACGCAGAGACGCGGCGACGCAGAGGAAAACCAGAGGAGTTCTACACGCGTGTTCTCTGCGTTTCTCTGCATCTTTGCGTCTCTGCGTCAAAGGGATCCTCGCCACCAGCCCCTTACGGCAGCGATGCCGGGCGCAATTCGGCTTCGATGCGGGCGATGCGCAATTCCAAATCGTAGCTTTCATGGCGCACACGCAGGTCGAAATAGAGCAGCGCCAGCGCAACCGCCAGAAATGGCTGCCAAAGAATGTTGAACAGAAAGCCGATGCCGGTCACCAGCCCGCCCGTCGCTTCGAGCATGTCCGGCGGCAGCACCACCAGCAGCAGCCACTGGAGGAGCGCCACCGGCAAGCCAAGCACGACAAAATTGAGCACAGACAGCAAAAAGACATAGCGAATCCCACGCCAGGTCTGGCGCTCGGAGAGCCGCCAACTGCGCTCCAGAGCCGCCAGCGGCCCCAACCGCTCGGCCACCACCGTCACCGGCGCGGCCATCAAACGCGCGGCCAGCGCCAACAGCGGCGTCACGATCATGGCGGCCATCGCCAACATCACCACCATCGTCACGCCGACGTAACCCACCATGACGATCTCGTTGTTGGCAACGGGGGCAAGCAACAATCCGGTAAAGAGCGCAAAGAAGAAGAAGACAAACAGCATCGCCATGTAGGCGGCGGTGGCGGCCACGCCAAACAGGATGCCGGCAATGAAGGCCATGCCCAAGAAGCGCCAGAAATGGGTCAGGCTTTGCCGCACCGATTGGAGCACGGTGAGCGTCTCGCCGTCGGCCAGGTGCAGCGCCTGCGCCGTGAGGCTCAAGTAGGCGAGCACGCTGCACAACAGGTTTAGGACCGTCACCGCAAAGACCGAAAAGAGGAAGAAGAGACTCGATCGGAAAGCAGTTTCCGCGCTCTCGCCGTAGAAGGGTTCATTCACGGCGACGCCCAGCAGGTCGAGATAGCCTCCTACGACGGCGCCCAGCAGCACGGTGGAGACGATGCCCAGCGGCACGTAGAAGATCGCGGCGATCAGCGTCAGCCGCACGAAATGGGCGCGGTAGGTGCGAAACGCGCCATCCAACAGGTCGCCCAGCCCCAACGGGCCACTTCTGGCTGCCAGCATGGCGTCCCGCCTACGCCACCGTTGCGGCGCGCAGCAGCGCGGGGTCAACAGCTACCGCGGTCACGTCGTCCAGCGCCAGCCAGCCATTGCGCAGCGGCAGCGGCCGGTCGATGATGTCTGCGCGCAGCTTGAGGTGGAAGCTGCACTCCGACGGATGCTCGACGCCGGGCAGCGCGGCGAAGAGCGCGGCGCGCGCCACGCCGATGCCCGTGCCCGCCTGTGAGCCGACCATAACGCCCTTGCCGGCAGCCCGGGCGCGCGCCAACATCTGCAAAGACTCTGTGTAGCCGGTGCGCGGGGTCTTGATGTTGAGGATGTCGAAGGTGTCCAGCGCCAGTTCCCGCGCCAAGTCGCGCAGCGTGAACGCGCTGTCGTCGGCGATGAGCGGCAGGTGGCCGCCGCGGCGCAATGCTGCCCGCGCCTGGATCTGCTCCACCGGCAGCGGCTCTTCACAATAGACCAGGCCCAACTCGCGCAGCGCGTCGAGGCGGGCGGCGGCCGTCTCCGTTTCCAGGCATTCGTTGGCGTCGGCGTAAAGCGTGACCGCGGCGCCAAACATGGCCTGCAAGTCGCGGATACGCGCCACGTCCTCGTCCCAGTCACGCCCCACCTTCACCTTGAGCACGTGCACCCCTGCAGCGACGACCCGCTCCGCCTCGGCCAGCACCTCGTCGCGCGCGCCGATGCCGAGGATGAAGCTCACCGGAATACGTTCCTGCGTACAGCCGAGATGCTGCGCCAGCGTCACGCCCGCACCCTGCGCCAACGCGGCATGGATGGCCATGTCGACCGCG
>JAPKMV010000400.1 GCA_026645635.1 Caldilineaceae bacterium | reverse complement strand
CAGCCGCCCCAGCCCATAGAGGCAAAGCGCCGTGCCGTCGCAGTCCTGCAACTGGCGAAAAAGCGCCAGCCCTGCCTCAAAGTAGGGCGGCGCGCGCAGAAGGTCGCCCTGGGCGTGGGTCATGATGCCCAGGGCGCTCAGCGCCTTCGCCCGGTCCGCCGCGGCTGCCGTGGGACATCGGGTGAGCGCCTCGTTCAGCCAGGTTTCCGCTTCGACAAAATGGCCGGCGCCATACCAAAAGAGCGTCAGCGCGCCGGCCAGCCGCAGCGCGGTCGCGTGATTGTCGGGATCGTCGCTGTCCAGACACCACCGCAGCGCAGCGCGGATGTTCGGCAACTCCACTTCGAGGCGGCGCAGCCAATACGCCTGTTCGGCGCCGCGCAGCTTGCTCTCCGCTCCTTCGGCCAGTTGCACGCAGTAACGGGCAACGCAGCGATGCACCTCGGCGGCGTAGGGTTGTGTGCGCAGCCGCTCCGCCGCATACTGGCGGACAAGGGACAACATGCGAAAGCGCACCTCGCCGTCGGCCAGAGCCGCATCTTCACCAAGCAGCACGATATCGCTCTCGATCTGCTGCAAGAGGCTGTTGTCCACCAGCGCCTCGATGGCGCCGAAGAGATCGGCAAGGTCGCCGCCCACGGCCTCGACTGCCGCCAGGTCGAAGGTGCCGGGCAGCGCCGACAACATCATAAAGAGCCGTTGCTCGTCGTCGCCCAACAGGTCGAAGCTCCAGGCCAGCGTCGCCTGGAGTGTGCGGTGGCGCGGCGGCAGGTGCGGGTCGGAAAGCAGCGCCAGATCGGTGCGCAGCCGCTCCAGCATGGCTGCGGGCGAGAGCAGCTTGCTGCGCGCCGCAGCCAGTTCGATGGCCAGGGGCAGCCCGTCCAGCCGGCGGCAGATTTCGGCCACCGCGGCCGCGTTGTCGATCGTCAGGGCAAAGGTGGGGCGCGTCGCCCGGCTGCGCGTCGTGAAGAGCGCGACCGAGCCGCAGCGCGCCAGCGCCTCGAAGCTCTCATCCGAGTCCGGCAGCGGCAGCGGCGCCAGGGGGAACTCCTGCTCGCCGTAGATGCGCAGCACCGAACGGCTGGTCACGACGATGCGCAGCCCCGGCGCCGCCTCCAGCAGTTCCCGCAGCACCGGCGCCGCCGCCTGGACATGCTCGAAATTGTCGATGATCAACAACATGCGCCGCGGGCGCAGATACTCCTTCATACTTGCGAGCAAATCCTGCGCCGAGGCCACGCGCACGCCGGCGATCTCCGCCAGGGTCGGCAGCACCTGGCTGGCGCCGGTCAGATTCGACAGCGGCACGAACAGGATGCCGCCGGGGAATGCGTCCGGCGCCTCGGCGCGGATGCGGCTGCCCACTTCCAGCGCCAGGCGCGACTTGCCGCTCCCCCCTGGCCCGGTGAGCGTCACCAGCCGCACCGGCGAAGTGGAGCTGGTCAGGAGCGCGCGCATCGCCGCCAACTCCGTTTCGCGCCCGATGAAGCTGGTTAACTGCGCCGGCAGGTTGTAGGGAACGGCGACCACCGCCGGGGCTTCCGCCGCCGGCGCTGTGACAAGCTGGGGCGCAGGAGCCGGACGCTCACGTGGAGAGACCGGCGTCATGTGGCGCGCAATGGTGTCGTAGAGCGCACTGGTCTCCACCATCGGCGCCACTTCCAGTTCGATGCGCAGTTGCTGCTCGAAGCGATGATATTCCTGCAAGGCGCCGGCGCGGTCGCCATATTCAAAGCGCAGCGTCATCAACTGCCGCACCACATCCTCGCGCATGGGGTCGTGGCGCAGGGCAATCTGGGCGTAGGCGATGGCGGCGGCCAGGTCGCCCTCGCTGTGCATCCGCTCAATCAACCGGGTCAGCAGATCGAAGAAGCGCTGGCGCAGTTGTTCCCTGGGGTAAAAGAGCCAGTCGTCATAGAGGTTTGGCGCCAGGTCGCCGCTGTACAATGCCACGGCCTGCGGCCACGTGTCCGGCGTGCGGCTGGCCGCCTCGAAGGCCGCCACATCGAGCCACCAGTCGGCTGTGGGGTTCCACTGCACGGTGGACGCGTCGGTGATAAGCCACGGCTGATCCGCAGGCGCCGCGGGGAGCACGCGCTTCAACTCGTGGAGATGGCGGCGGAGGTTGCTGCGCGCTTCGGCCTCGCTCACGTCCGGCCAGAGCGCCGCGGCCAGTTCGTCGCGCGCCACCGGCGCACCGCGCTTGAGCAGCAGATAGACCCAAAGCGGCTGCGTTTTGGGCAGACCTTGCAGCCGATAGGGCTGGTCGTTCAGCGTCAGTTGCAGGCGCCCCAACAAGTGAATCTGCAACATGTGGGCTTACCGTGGGCTGTACTTGTGCGGCTTATGCCGCGTAATCCGCCATGTTGATGGCCACTGGTGCGCCGGTTGCATCCAATGCCGCAACGCGCTGGCGCGCTTCTGCAATCGCCGCGCGGCCGGCCAGGATGGTGATGCGGGTGCGCAGGGTGCGTGTGGCGTCGGGCGCAAGCTGCACCAGCCGTCCCGCCCGCCGCGCCCGATTCTGGCCTTCGGGCAGGCAGTTGCCCGGTTCGATGCCGTTCAGGTAGATGGTCTGGCGGAAATTTTTCCACTGCGTCAGATAGGGCGCCTGGCTGGCGTCCCACGCCACCTGGACGCCGAAATCGTCGCCGACGAGCGCGGCGAGCGTCGTCCCGTCCGCGGCGGCGCGCACGTGGTGCAGATAGACTTCCTCCGGGCGCTGCGCGGCGGCGCGCTCGTAGCGCGTGCGCTGCGCCTGGCCGCGCCGGGCATTCTCGTCCATCGGATAGGCCGCCACGGTGGACGTCAGCAGTTCGACGCCTTCCTGCACCAGCGGGTAGCCAAAGTTGATGTGGTGGAGATGCATCAGCGGCGCGGGGGCGTCGCCCACATTCTGGACATGATCCTCGATCTCCACCCAGGGTTCACCCAGCGCCATGCGCACGGTGCGGGTCAGGCGCAGTTGGGGGCCGAAGAAGGTGGATTCAGCGACCACGCCCGTGAGTTCCAGCAGGTAGCGGTCATCGCGCCAGGCACCGTGGGTGCTGAGCGCGCCGGCGCGCAGCCGGGTGTAGTCGCCGTGAAGGTCGCGGTGTTCGCCGGTTTCGTCGTCGATCTCGGCGTGGCCCACATGGCGCAGCCCGCAGGTGACGAGCAGCCCGCCGTTGAACTGGCGCAGCCAACTGGCGCCAAAATCCGGGGGATGGGGCGAGTTCTGGCTGATCCAGGTCAGCGGCAAGCCGTTGTAGCTGGCGTGCCAGATGTCCAACCCCCGATCCGGCAGCAGGGTGAAGGACAGCCCGCTGCTGTTGTACGCCTCGACGATGCGCATTCCGTTGGGCAGCGTGGACTGGCGAAAGTCGATGAATTGGCGCAGGTCAACGCTGTACTGGGAGATTGTCGCGCGGGAAAGATCTGCCTGCATCTTTGCCTCCTCCAGAGTCATGCCTGGGCTTCAAGTTCCAGCCCTGCCCGATCGACGATCACGATGTGCTGGCGCTCGACCGCAATGAGGCCGTCGGCGACCAGGCTGCGCAGCGTGCGGCCGATCACCTCGCGCACCGTGCCCAGGAGGGCGGCCATCTCCTCCTGCGTCAGCGGCAGGGGTCTGCCGCCTTCTTCGCTGGCCGCGGCCTGTTCCAACAGCAGCCGCGCCAGCCGTCCGCGCACGTTGCGCGCCGCCAGATCCTGCACCACGCGCAAGAGATGGCGCGTCCGTCCGGCCAGGTTCTCGATCAGCGCCCATGCCAGCGTAGGGTAACGGATCACGATCTGCTTGAGGTCGCTGCGGGTCACGCGCCAGACGACGACATCGGTGAACGCCACCGCGCAGGCGGGATTCGTCCCGCCGTCCAGCGCGGCTACGTCGTTGAAGGTTTCGCCGGCATTGAGCAGCACCAGGATGTGCTCGCGGCCGTCGATGGCGTAGCGGCAAATCTTGACCACCCCCACGTCGATCAGGTAGATGCCGGCAACCGGCTCGCCTTCCAGAAAGATCGTCTGGCCCTGTTCGTAGGTGTAGCGCGTGGCCGCGGCAGCCAACGCGGCCAGCGGTTCGTCGCCGACGCCAGCCAGAAACTGCACGCGTCCCCACATGCTGGATTGGACAATCTGCTCGCTGATCACCAATGAATTCTAACGCCAGCCCATGTCACTGCAAAATGAGCCTGCGCAGCAGGCAAGATGCGCGCCAATATCTATCAAAATTGATTGCGCATAGCGAACAAAAATATGTTACAATTTGCAATATGCCGGGTACAGCGCTGGACAGCGTCCTGAAACCGGATAAGTCGGTTCGTCGTCAATCGTTGCAATCAAAAGCAAATGAGGGGAAATCATGAAACATCGACCGTTTGGCATCACGCTGCTGGCAATTTTTTCGCTGCTGGCGGCTATCGTAGCTGGCTACCACACCTTGCAGATGCTGCACATTTTGCCTGTCGG
>JAPKMV010000003.1 GCA_026645635.1 Caldilineaceae bacterium | reverse complement strand
GTCGATGGCCGCGATGTGACCTGGACGATGCGCGCGCCGGAGGTGGATCGCACCGTCTCCGTGGTGGCGGCGTATCCCGGCGTGCGGCGCATCCTGGCCGCGCAGCAGCGGCGCATCGCCGACCACTACGGCAGCGGCGCCGGCGAGCGCCCCGGCATCGTCATGGTGGGGCGCGACATTGGCACCGTCGTTGCGCCCCACGCCGCGGCTAAGGTCTACATGGACGCCACGCCGGAAGAACGGGCGCAGCGCCGCCACCGTGAACTGTTGGCCCGCGGCAAGACCATCGCCTTTGCCGACGTGCTCCGGGACATTCTCCGGCGTGACGAAATCGACAGCCACCGCGCCACTGCGCCGCTGCGCCCGGCAGAGGACGCGCTGATCGTCGACACGACCACGCTGACGCCGGCGGGTGTCGTCGCGCAGGTGCTGGCCGCGCTGGCTGCGCGGGTCGGCGACGATGGTACGGGTGGTCAATGATGTTGACACGCGCACAGCAGCTTGAACTCTTTTACTGGATGAGCCTGACGCGCATCTTCGACGAGAACATGGTCGCGCTCTGGAAAGAGGGGCGGGGGCTGGGCGGCGCCTTCAGCCAGCGCGGCCACGAGGCGATCAACGTGGGCGCGGGCTATGCGCTGGCCGCGGACGATGTGGTCGCGCCGATGCACCGCGACCTGGGAACCTATCTGCTGCGCGGCATGTCGGCCCGGCGCATCTTTGGCAACCTGTGGGGACGCGCCAACGGCGTCAGCGGCGGTCGCGACGCCAATCTCCACGGCATGGGCGACCTCAACCTGAACATCATCGGCTTTATCAGCCATTTGCCCCATTCGCTGCCGGTGGCGCTGGGCGTGGCGATGAACTTCACCTATCGCGGCGAAGCGCGGGCGGTGCTCGCCTTCACCGGCGACGGCTCCAGCAGCGCCGGTCTCTTCCATGAAACGCTCAATCTGGCCGCCGTTTGCCAGGCGCCGCTGGTGATCCTGGTGGAGAACAACCAGTACGCCTACTCGACGCCGCTGAGCCAACAGATGAAGCTGCCGGAGATTGCGGCGCGTGCCGCCGGCTACGGCATCCCCGGTGTGCGGGTGGATGGCAACGACGTGGAGGCCGTCTACGCAGTGGTGGCCGAGGCGCTGGCGCGGGCGCGGCGGGGCGACGGCCCGACGCTGATCGAAGCGGTGACCATGCGCATGTTGGGCCACGCCATCCACGACGGCTTCGAGTATGTGCCGCGGGAACTGCTGGCCGAGTGGGAGCAGCGCGACCCGGTGCGGCTCTACCGTGAGAAGCTGCTGGCAGCCGGTGCCGTCGACAGCGTCGAACTCGATGAGATTGTCCACCGCTGCGAGGTGGAGATCGCCGACGCCATCGAGTTCGCCGAAAACAGCCCGCTGCCCGACCCGGCAACGATTGAAGTGGGCGTGTACGCCCCATGAGATGATAGAGTGAGCACGGGCAGATGAGTACTGGCAGCAATTTCGGCTTTGCCGACACCGAACAGACGAACGCCGCCGACCGCACCCTCACCTACATCGCCGCCATCAGCGAGGCGCTGCGCGAGGAGATGCGCCGCGACCCTGCCGTGCTGCTCATGGGCGAGGACATCGCCGGGGAGTTCGGCGGTGCGTTCAAGGTGACGAAAGGCTTCGAGGCTGAGTTTGGCGCACGCCGCGTCCTCAACATGCCCATCGCCGAACTGGGCTTTGTCGGCGCGGCCACGGGCATGGCGCTGATGGGGCTGCGCCCGGTGGTCGAGATGCAGTTCGCCGACTTCATCTCTTCGGCTTTCGACAGCATCGTGCAGTTTGCCGCCACGACCCATTACCGCTGGGGCGGCGCCGTGCCCTGGGTGATCCGCGCGCCGTCCGACGGCGGCATCCGCTCCGGCCCCTTCCACAGCCAGAACCCGGAAGCCTGGTTCGTGCACACGCCCGGCCTCAAGGTTGTCGCGCCCGGCACACCGGCCGATGCCAAAGGGCTGCTCATTGCGGCGATCCGCGACAACAACCCGGTGATCTATTTCGAGAGCAAGCCACTCTACCGTGCGCTCAAGGGCTATGTGCCGCCGGGCGACTATGTCGTGCCGCTGGGCAAAGCCCACGTGGCCCGCGCCGGCGCCGACCTATCGATCATCACCTACGGCGCCATGCTGCAACAGGCGCTGGCCGCTGCAGAGCAACTGGCGGACGAGGGCATCGCCGCTGAAGTGCTGGACCTGCGTACGCTCAAGCCTCTCGACATGGACGCGGTGCTGGCCACGGCGCGCAAGACGGGCAAGGTGCTCGTCGTCCACGCGGCCAACCGGTTGGCGGGACTTGGCGGGGAGATCGCTGCGCGGATTGCCGAGGAAGCCTTCGAGTGGCTCGATGCGCCGGTGCGCCGTCTGGGCGGCCTGGACACGCCGATCCCCTTCAGCCCGCCGCTGGAAGATGCGTATCGGCCAAACGCGGCGAAAATCCTGGCGGCTGCGCGGGAGCTGGCGCGGTTCTAAACTCAATCGCCTCCATCCTTTTCTGCTTTTTCTACACCTGTTTTACAACTATTGGGGTCTGGGTGCAGGGCGATTGCAGCACTATCATGGAAGATAGTCCGCAGTTGGCGTTGGCCGGCGTCCACGACGTTGGCAGATCACGGGAAATCAGAGCCAAAGCATAGCCGTGCTGAAGGCAGGCGATGGCAGGTGTTCGACAGGAGATGTAGAGCCATGAGCAAGAAAAAAGACAAACCGGACAAGAAGGGCAAGAAGGACAAGAAAGAGAAAAAGAGCCAGCTCAAGGCCGACGCGAGTGCGCCCGCAGTCAAGGCCAAGATGAGCAGCAAGGCGTTCGAGGAGGAGATGGAAAAGCTCCAGGTCGAACTCGTCAAGCTGCAGGAATGGGTGCGGGCGACCGGCGCCAAGGTCTGCGTGGTGTTCGAGGGCCGCGACACGGCAGGCAAGGGCGGCGTGATCAAACGCATCACCGAGCGCGTCAGTCCGCGCATCTTCCGGGTGGTGGCCTTGCCCGCGCCCACGGAACGGGAAAAGTCGCAGATGTACTTCCAGCGCTACATGCCCCACCTGCCCGCGGCCGGTGAGGTGGTCATCTTCGACCGCAGTTGGTACAACCGGGCGGGTGTGGAACGGGTGATGGGCTTTGCCACGCCTGAACAGGTCGAATACTTTCTCAAGTACACGCCCTTGGTTGAACGAGCCATCATCCACTCCGGCGCCATCCTGCTCAAGTACTGGCTGGAAGTGAGCATGGATGTGCAGGACGAACGGCTGCGGGCGCGCAACGATGACCAGCGCAAGATCTGGAAGCTCACGCCGATGGACATGAAGAGCTACAGCCGCTGGTACGACTATTCGCGTGCCCGCGACGCCATGTTTGCGGCGACCGACACGCCCGAGAATCCCTGGTTTGTGGTCGATGCCAACGACAAGCGCCGCGCCCGCCTGAACTGCATCACCCATCTGCTCAGCCAGATTCCCTACGAAGAAGTGCCGCGCGAGAAGGTGAAGTTTCCCAAGCGCCAGGCACAGGGCGACTATGTCGAACCGGACTATGCCTATCACATGGTGCCCGAAGTCTACTGATGTCGCGCCAGTGAGAGTCTGAGGAACTATGGACACGCTACCGGCCTGGCTGCTGTTCGGCATGACCGTCATCTGCGTCGGCGCCGCGATCGAGGCGGGCTATCGCCTGGGCGTGCGCAACCACACGCTCACGGAGGACGAAAAGGAAGCGCCGGTCTCCGCCATTGCGGGCACCATCCTGGGCCTCTTGGCCTTTATCCTGGCGTTCACCTTTGCCATCGTCTCCGACCGTTATGACGCCCGCAAGGGGCTGGTGCGGGACGAAGCCAACCTGATCCGCACGGCCTACAGCCGGGCCGACTTCTTGCCCGATGCCGACCGCGCCGAGGCCACCGCCCTGCTCCGCGACTATGTGGATGTGCGTCTGCAATTGGTCACAACCGGCGCCCTTGATCAGTTGCAGGCTGGGATGATCGAAGCGGACCGGGTGCAGCGCCAGCTATGGGACACTGCTGTGGCCAATGCGCGCCTGGACATGAATTCAGATGTCGCAGCGCTCTACATCGAGGTGCTGAACGAGGTGACGAATGTGCACTGGCTGCGGGTGGCCATCGGCGCCCAGGCGCGTGTGCCCGCCGCGATCTGGTGGATGCTCTTCATCCTGGTTGCCCTGGGCATGTTTGGCGTCGGCTACCAGACCGGCATCGCCGGTTCCCGACGCACCTGGGCGATGTTGATCCTGGCGCTGTCGTTCTCCCTGGTCATGGTGCTGATCGTCGAGATGGATCGCCCCTACAGCGACCTGATTCCCGTGACGCAGCAGCCGTTGGAAGACTTGAAAAATTGGATGGCGGCAGGGCAGGCGGCCCCCTGACGGCGATCAACGATTCGTTTACAGGTAACCCCTCACCCTATCACCTTGTCCGGTATATCTGGCGAGATGTTTCGGCCCGCCTGTGCTAGACCCGCTCCGCAACATGCCGCGTCGTCGCCTGGATCAGATCTTGCACGCGCGCATACGTGGCAATATATTGATCGATATAGAATTGGTATTCGGCGTGCGCTGTGGCATTTGGCTCGATGCGCCGCCGCACGCGCACCATGTGACCCGCGGCCGTCGTCACATCGGGATATAGCCCCGCCCCCACCGCACCCAGGATGGCCGATCCCAGCGCCGGTGCATCGGTCACCTCGGTCAAGGTGATGGGCGTGTTGCTCACGTCGGCGTGAATCTGCATCCACAACGCGCTCCGGGTTGGTCCGCCGGCAGCCACCATTTCCTCAACCGCGTACCCGTTGCTGCGGAACGTGCGCAGGATGTGCTCCGTGCCGTAGGCGATGCCCTCGATGATGGCGCGGAAGACGTGGCCGGTGGTGTGCTTGAGCGAGAAACCGCGCATGATGCCGCGCGCCTCCGGGTCGACGTAAGGCGTGCGGTTGCCCTGCCAGTAGTCGAGCACGATCAGCCCGTCGCTGCCGATGGGCACGCGCTGCGCCCACTCGTTGAGCACCGTGTAGGCGTCGATGCCGCGCGCGGCCGCCTCGGCCTGGGCGTTGCCGCCAAAGTTGTCGCGGAACCACTTCACCACGGAGCCGGTGGAAACCTGTCCACCCTCCACTGTGAACTGACCGGGCATCACCGCGTCGGTGTACGCGCCGAAGATGCCCGTGGCATGCAGGGCAGTGGCGCTCTGCCCTAGCATCAGGTGCGATGAACCGGTGATGAAGGCCAGTTTGCCCGGCGACACCACATTCAGCCCGATCATGGCCACAAAGGCGTCGGCGCCGCCCTCCGCCACGGGAATGCCGGGCCGCAGGCCGAGTTCGGCGGCCACATCGCTGCGCAGCCCGCCAGCCACCTGACCCATGTCCAGAATCTGCGGCGGGAAGCGTTCGATGACGTCCGCCAGTCCGATTTTCTCATAGAGGCTCCCCGGCCAGCCGCCCGCGTTGCGGTCGTAGTACCAGCGGATGCTCGTGTTGTTGATGCTCCCCACCCATTCCCCCGTGAGGCGCTGCGTCAGCCAGTCGATGAACTCGCCGACATGACGGGCGCGCTGCCACACTTCCGGCTGATTCTCTTTCACCCACAGCGCCTTGCAGGGCAGCCACTCGGCCGAAACGTTGCCAAAGCCATTGTACTTGAGCGCCGGGTCGTCGGCGCGGGCGATGCGCCCAGCCTGGTCCGCAGCGCGCACATCCATCCAGATGATCGCCGGGCGGAGGGGCTGGAAGCGTTCGTCGAGGAAAACCACGGTGCAGCTCGTGCAGTCGGCGCCGATGCCGGCGATCGCCTCCGGCGCAATGCCACTTTCGGCCAGGGCGCGCCGCGTCGCCGTGACGAACGCCCGCCACCACTCCTCCGGTTGCTGTTCCGCCCAGCCGGGGTGCGGATGATAGAGCGGATAAGATTCGGCGGCGAAAATGACCGGCTCGCCCAGCAAGTTGAAGATGCCGACGCGCACGCTCTCGGTGCCGAAATCGACGCCTATGACATAGGGTCCCTGCTGCATGTGTAGAGCCTCCTCCGATAGGTGACTGCTGGTGGATTGGTTGCTTGCGGCTATGCAAAGAAGTATATGCAAAATGAAACCTTTTGATAAGTTCACAGCGGTGGTATACTGCGGACAATCAAGATTTGTCACCCAAAACAAACCGGGAGAGAACACCATGAGCAATCAAACCGCTGCGGCGTTGCTGGCTATTGTCGATAATGGGCAGAATTCGTCGCTTGATCGTGAAGGCGCCATTCATGAGTTGAAGGCATTTCCGACGCCGGAAGTGATCAACCGGCTGATTCAGGCGCTGGAGGACAATGATCCCGGTGTGCGCTGGGCAGCCGCTTCGACGCTGATCGAGTTCGGCACTGCGGCCGCGGCGCCGCTGCTGCGCACGCTGGTCGAAAAGAATGACAGCGTCTGGCTGCGCGAAGGCGCGTATCGCGTCTTCCACGACACCCACGACGCCACCGTGCAGGCGCTCACCGCCGACGTGGTGAAGGCGCTCAAGGGGCCGGCCGCCGGGCTGATGACCACCGAGGCCGCGGTCAAGGCGTTGGGGAAGCTGGGCTGAATCAGCATAGTCGCCGAACCTTGCTTGAATACAAACCTGTTCAAGACAGCCGCCATGTCATTGCGCGTAGGTGCGGTTTTTCTCGCATCTACGCGCAATGATTCGAGCCTGACACAGGTTTGTCGAATGTCTGGGGTGCAGGTGTGGCAATGACTGGCGAGGTGTCGCCTGCATTTCTCACAGGAGGTAAGTAGTGCATCGTAGTCCAATAAACCAACCTGTTGCAGACCCTCGCTTCGCCGGCATCACCTATCGGCGCGGCGCATCAGGCAAGTTAAACCCTATCCTCAAAGGAACAAATCTGCGTGTGCAAACGCTGGTCATTGCCGTACAAAGCTGGAAGCGCACCATCGCTGAGACTGCGGCGGATTATGATTTGACAATGCCGCAGGTTGAAGAAGCAATCTCGTTCTATGCCGCCCATCGTGCAGAGATCGATCGGGCAATTGCAGACGAACGCGCAATCGAAGCAACATCCACCATTTTTTCGCCAATGGACGCGCAACCCGAGCATGTCCGCACCACGCCTGCATCTGGACGCTGACACCTCCAATAGAGCGTTGTTTGCCGCGCTGATCGCCCGCGGCCACGATGTGACGCGCACGCCTGCCGCATGGATTGCTGAGGACGCTGATGACGAACTGCAGTTAATCAGTGCGACCGCACAGCAGCGCATTCTCTTCACCTTCAATGTGCGCGATTTCATCAGCCTGGCGCAGCAGCATCCAGACCACGCCGGTATTCTCTTCGCCGCTCAGGACAGTTGGACTTTGTCACAACTGGTTTTGGCGCTGGATCGCATGTTACGCGAGACTGACGCGCAAAGTTGGCTGGGCAGTGTGCGCTGGCTCAATGACTGGCGAGGCTAAAGCAGTAGACCCGGATATCGCTGCGGCGCAGCCTCGTGCAGGAGGTCGTAGACGGCGGCAAACACATCTTCCACGTTCGGTTTGCTGAAATAGTCCCCGTCGGTGCCGTAAGCCGGCCGGTGCGGCTGGCTGGTGATGGTAACCGGCGCGCTGTCGAGCCACCAATAGCCGCCCTGCACCTCCAGAATCTGTTGAAGCAGATAGGCGGAGGCGCCGCCCGGCGTGTCCTCGTCCAGACAGACCAGCCGCCCCGTCTTCCGCAGCGACGCCGCGATCCGCTGCTCACGGTCAAAGGGCAGCAGCGACTGCACGTCGATCACCTCTACGTCGATCCCCACATCCGCCAGCAGTTCCGCCGCGTCCAGCGCGATGCGGCAGCACGCGCCGTAGGTGACCAGCGTCACATCGCCGCCCCCACGCAGCACCTCCACCACGCCCAGCGGCACGGTGAACTCGCCCAGGTTCTGCGGCAGCCGCTCGCGCAGGCGGTAGGCGTTGAGGGTCTCGATCACCAACGCGGGGTCGTCGCCCCGCAGCAGCGTGTTGTAGAAGCCCGCGGCCTGCGTCATGTTGCGCGGGACGAGAATGTGCATCCCGCGCAGCGTGTTGAGCAACGTAGCCATGGGCGAGCCGGAATGCCAGATGCCCTCCAGCCGGTGGCCGCGGGTGCGGATGATGGCCGGCGCCTTGTGCCCGCCCGCCGTGCGCCAGCGCAAAGTGGCCAGGTCGTCGGTTAGCGTCGGCAGCGCATAGAAGATATAGTCGAGATACTGGATCTCGGCGATGGGGCGCAGGCCGCGCAGCGCCATGCCGATGGCCTGGCCGACGATGGTCGTCTCGCGGATGCCGGTGTCGGCAACGCGCAGTGGGCCAAAGCGCTCCTGCAAACCGGCGACGCCGTGGTTGACGTCGCCCAGCCGCCCTACATCCTCGCCAAAGATCACGATGCGCGGGTCGCAGGCCAGCAGCGCGGTGAAGTTGGCCTGGAGCACCTCGAAGCCGCGCACCTCATCTTCCTCCCCATAGACCGGCGCGACAGCGGGCACGCGCAGCGGCGACGTCTCGCTCTCGTCGTAGAGATGAGCTGCATAGCGGGCGCGTCCCTCGCTGCGCCGGCGCGCCACCCAGCCGGCCAGCGCAGCCCTTGCCGGCGAGGGGCTGTCGCGCAGAGCGAGGATCGCCTGCTGCGCGGCCTCGAGCAAAGGGCGATGCAGCGGCAAAGCCTGGCCGCGCACCTTGTCGAGCAGGGCAACGATCTCCGCTGGCTGTGCAGCGGCCGTGGCGGCCTGTTCCAGCAGTGTTGAGAGTTCGTCCGCCGCAGCTTGCGGCTGCGCAGTGTACGCCGTCCACGCTGCTTCACAGGCGGCCAGCGCTGCGCTGCGCGCCTCGTCTTCCAGCGCCGCCAGCCCGTCTTCCGTGGCCAGTTCCTCCGCCAGCAGCCACGTGCGCATGATCGCCACCGGATCATGGGTGCGTTCGAACTCAAGCCGTTCCGCGGACTTGTAGCGTTCGTGGCTGCCGGAAGTGGAATGGCCCTGGGGCTGCGTCATCTCCACCACGTGAACGATGGCGGGGATGTGATCCGTGCGGGCGTTGGCTGCGGCCCGCTCATACACTGCCAGCAGCGCCGGGTAATCCCAACCGGGAACCTGGTAGAGGTCGAAGCCGGGGCCATCGTCGCGGCGCTGAAAACCCGCCAGCAGCGCAGAGAGGTCGCCGCCCATGATCTGGAGGTCATTGGGCACAGAGATCCCATAGCCGTCGTCCCAGATGGAGACCACCGCCGGCGCGCACAGCACACCGATGGCGTTGAGCGCCTCCCAGAACATGCCTTCGGCGCAGCTTGCGTTGCCGATGATGCCAAACGCCACCTCCCCTCCGCGGTTGGAGAAGGTGGTCATGGCATGGAGGTCGGGCAGTTCCCGGTAGAGGCGGGAGGCGTAGGCCAATCCCACCAGCCGCGGCATCTGTCCTGCGGTGGGCGAGATGTCGGCAGAAGAATTGTAGCGGTCGTGTTGGGGCAGCCAGCGCCCGTCGTCGTCGAGCAGGCGGCCGCCGTAGTGGCCGAGCATGGAGCGGCCGCCGGTGGCCGGGTCGGCAGTGACGTCGGTGTGGGCGTAGATTTGAGCGAAGTAGCCGGTGGGTTCGAGCAGGCCCAACGCCAGCATCAGCGTCTGGTCGCGGTAGTAGCCGGCGCGCCAGTCGCCCGGGCGGAAGGCGCGCGCCAGCGCCACCTGGGCCACCTCCTTGCCGTCGCCAAACGCGCCGAACTTGGCGCGGCCGGTGTGCACCTCGCGGCGGGCGATGAGGCTCAACTGGCGGCTGAGATAGGCAATGCGATAGTCGGCCAGCGCAGATGGGTGATGTGCTGCGGTCATAGCGCCGCATTATACCCTACATGAACAGGCGTGAAAAATGACGAGGCCCAACCCTGCCGGGGCAGAGTTGGGCCTCGTTTTGCGTCGCCGCGGTGCGCGGCGGGCACTTTCCTACCTATCGATCATCGGCAGGAAGAGCTTCTGGCTCTGCGGCTCGTCCACCGTGTCGAGGGCCGTCGGCGTGTTCTGCACGAAGGCAACCTTGCCCAGCGGCGGGATCGTGAAGCGGCCAGTAGCCGGGTCGAAGCCAGCCGCCCGCGCCACCGGGTTGGCCGCAGCTTCAAGCGGGTGCAGACTGAACTGCTGGTTGATGAAGTCCGGGTGGGCGAAGTTCACCTGCTCGTCGCTGGCGTTGAAGAAGACCAGCACCTCTTCCCAGGTCGGGTCGAGATCCGGCATGCCGTTCACCTTGTCGGAGAGGCTCATCACGATCAGCCCTGGAATCTGCTGCGCGCCCGTGTTGTAGAACTTGAGCCGCGCCATGATGTCGGCCTCGGTCTGCAGGCGGAAGAGCGGCGAGCTTTTGCGAATCTGCAGCGTGTTGGCGATATGCGCCACCGTCGCCTGGATGTCGGCCGGCGCCGGCTTGAGGCTGGCATTGGCCAGACGCGGCTGGATCAGGTTCCAGTTGGCGCCGTTGACGCCCTGCACCGGCAGGCCGACGCCGTAGTTGTTGGACTGGTAGGTGAAGTCAAGCCGGTTGAACCAGTCGCCGGAGTTGTAGCTGTCGCGGTCGAAGGATTTCGAGCGCAGCATCTCCGAGCCGGCGTGGATGAAGGGCACGCCCTGGCTCAGCAGCACCACATCCAGCCCCAACTGCTGATAGCGCACACGGTTGGCCATCGTCGTCGTCAGCGGCAGCTTGTAGGCGATGATGTCGTAGAGCGTCTGGTTGTCATGGGCTTCCGAGTAGACGATGTGCTCCTGCGGGTCCTGAGTGTAGCCCGCGGGGCTGCCGTTGTAGTCCACCTGCGAACCCTTGACCGTGGCGCCGGTGCGGTCCACGAACTCGTAGTCCGCCAGGTTGCCGGCGAGACCGACGCGAATCTGGTCGGCGTAGAGCAGCAGCCGGTTCTTCTCGGCATCGCTGCCGGTGTTGTTGGCGTTGGGGTTCGTCCACAGGCCGCTGGCGAAGCCCTGGTTGGTCACCAGGCTGTCGCCGCCGTCGAAGGGACCGCCGCCGCGCACCGCGTCGCGCAGGCGGTCGTTGAAGGTGCCGATGCCTGTGCCCGCCATGTTGAGCTGCGTGGCGTTGACCCCGCGCGCATCATTGGCCACCTCGCCGAAGTTCCAGCCTTCGCCGTAGATGTAGATCGTCGGGTCAATGGCCGCCAGTTCCTGCTGCACCTTGAGCATGTTGGACTTCATGTGGTGGCCCATCAGGTCGAAGCGGAAGGCGTCCACGCCGTACTGCGTCGCCCAGACTTTGAGCGAATCGACCATGAGCTTTTCCATCATGGCGTGTTCGCTGGCGGTGTTGGCGCAGCAGGTGCTGGTCTCCACGGCGCCGTCCAGGTTGAGGCGGTGATAGTAGCCGGGCACGATCTTGTCGAGCACGGAGCGCTGCGCCTGGCCGGAGGCATTGGTGTGGTTGTAGACCACATCCATGACGACGCGCAGCCCTGCGGCGTGAAGCGCCTGCACCATCTTGCGGAACTCGACGATGCGCGTCGTGTCGTTCGGATTGGTGCTGTAGCTGCCTTCGGGCACGGTGTAGTGGTAGGGATCGTAGCCCCAGTTGAAGGCGTCCTGGTCGGCGACTGCGACCACGGCGGCCTGTTGCTCCGGTGAATCCGCCGTTGCGGTCAGCGGGATGTTCGGCTCGACGCGCTGCGCCGGGTCCTCGTTGATCGTGGCGATGTCGAAGACCGGCAGCAGATGCACGTGGGTCAGACCCGCCTGCGCCGCCGTGATCAGATGGCGCATACCGTTGGAGGTGAGGTGGGTGAACGCGGTGTATTTGCCGCGATCCGCCGCCGGCACCGTGGGATCATTGACGCTGAAGTCGCGCATGTGCAGTTCGTAGAGGACGATGTCCTCCGGCGCGGCCAGCGGCGGCTTGGCCATCGGGTTCCAGCCCTGCGGCTTGAGCGCCGGGTCGTTGAGATCGACCAGCCAACCGTACTCGCTGTTCATGTTGAGCGCCACAGCGTAAGGGTCGGTGACGAGATTGTTGACCACTGCCCCGCGCCCGCCGCCGGTTGCACTCGGCGCGTAGACGTTGACGTCAAAGCGGCGTGATGACCTGCAAGGCGACGTTGCGCGCAGTCGGCGCCCAGACGGCCACGGTCACAGTGTCGCCGGTGTAGGTGGCGCCCAGCGCACCGTCGTAGGGGAAGAGGTCATCCAGCACGCCGGGAATCTGCACGCCGGTGGCGTTGGCCGTGAAGCTGGACGTGCCCGTGCCAACGGCAAGCTGCGTCTTCAGGACGTTCCGGAGGAGCGGCTGGAACTGACTGCCGATGCGGTAGGCTTTGTATTCCGCCAGATGCGGCCACTTGGCCTTCTGCGCCGCGCTGAGTCCCTGCGGGTCATAGATCAGCGGAATGACGCCGTCGTAGCCCTGGATCAGGTCGCCGGCGAGCGTCATGCCGCCGTTGGCCGCGTAGTAGAGACCGGTCATGTCGCCGGCCGGCTCCACATCCCAGGCGATGGTGCTGCGGTCGATCCAGTGGGCGCGCGCCTTGTTCAGGTCGCCGGCAGCCACCGTGCCGCGCAGGATGGGCAGGATGTAGGGGTTCTCCGGGTCGGCGCCCTGGGCCTGCCAGACTTCGCAGCCCCACTTGCTGATGTCGAGCGTCTGATCCGGGCCGGGGTCCTTTTCGTCGCCGCGATGGAAGATATAGTTGACGATCTGCTTGTTGTTGATCAGCGGCACTTCGAAGATCTGGCCGAAGGCGCTGGCGCGCGCCGGTTTGCGCGGGGTCGTCCAACCCGGATCTGCCGCATCGCCCCAGGTGTGGAGGCCCCAGAAGTCGACATAGTTGTCGCTGTTGTAGTCGCCGAAGTCGCCGGCCGGGCGGTGGTAATGGAAGATAGCCAGGTCGTTGACGCTGCACGCCTGGGTGAAGAGGGTCTCGTTGCCCGACCGCACCCACACTGTGGGCGCAACGTTCGGTGTCATGCTCTGGTCCGGGCCGGGGTCTTTTTCATCGCCCTTGTGGATGATGAAATTCACCGGCACGGCGTCGTTCTTGATCGGCACGTTCCAGTAGGCGCCAAAGGCGTCGATGCCGTCGTAGGGGCGCGGGCTGGCCCACTCGGTGGCTACGCCGTCGGCGATGGCGTCGCCCCAGAGGTGCAGACCCCAGCCGTCGTAGATGCCGTCGGGCCGGTTGTAGCGGATGGTCACGAAGCCCTGTGCCGCGGCCTGCGACTTGTAGACATTGACATCGCCCTGCTTGAGCCAGATTTCCGGGCCGTCGATGGCCGGGTTGAAGAAGCGGTCGGGCGAGCCATCCGGATCCTTGGTGTCGCCCTGGTGGACGATGAAGTTCACATTCTGCTTGGCATCCTTGAGCTTGATCCAGGCGAAGCGGCCCCAGTCGTCCTCACCCAGGAAGGGCTTGGGCGTGGCCCACTCGGTTGCCTCGGACGGGTCGATGGCGTCGCCCCACAGGTGCAGACCCCAGCCGTCGTAATCGTTGCCCGGGCGCTGGTAGTGCACGACGACGTGGTCGTAGGTCACGGCGCTGCCGCCCTGCTCATACTTCGGCGTGATGCCGGTGACGAAGGCGCCGTTGACGTGGCCGTTCAGGTCGTTGACCACGGCCATGAACTCCAGCTTGGTGCCCGCGGGCCAGTGGCTGGCGTCGTAGAAGATGCGATAGGGCGCGCTGTCGTCGGTGCCGATGGGCATGAAGTCGCCCGCGGCGCGCCCGGCGGGAGCCACCTCGCGCACGGCGAAGGTGACCTCGTTGTAGCCGCTGCCGCCGACATCGACGCCGACTTCCATGCGCAGCGGCACCTGGTTGCCGTCCAGGTTCTGGTAGCCAAGCTCCACTTCCTGGTCGTTGGCCAGGGTGGAGAAGGCGATGGCGGGCGCGGCGCCGCTGGCCGGGATCGGCTGCGTCGCCTTGTAGACGGCGTAGCCGAAGCCAGGCACGTCGAACGCCACCTTGCCGGCGCCGTCGGTGTTGAGCGTGGCCGGCATCGCCGCCGAGGCCGTCACCAGGTCGAACTGCTGGCCGGCGCCGTAGAAGGTCTGGATCGCGGCGTTGATCGGCCCATTGGTGTTGTTGAAGGCCACCACATACTCGATCTTCTCGCTGCGGTCGATGCGGCTGAAGGCGTAGACGCCCGCGCCGTCGGTGGCGAAGCGGTCGATCTGTGCGCCATCGCGCAGCGCCTTGTGGTCGGCACGCACAGCCGCCAGGTCGGTGAAGCTCTGGTAGAGCGGGTGCGTCGGGTCGAAGTTGCTGTCCGCGGTGGTGGCGTTCGTGCCGATCAGGTTCTGGTTGTTGTACTCAACCACCTGGCTCGGCATCATGTCCTGGCGCGCATCCTTGTCGCCGCCCGCGCCCACGAAGCCCTGCTCGTCGCCGTAATAGACCACCGGCACGCCGCGCGCGAAGTACATCAACGCGTGGCCTAGTTCGACCAGTTGCACCATGTCGGCGTCGTTGGCGCCGGGCCGGCCGCCCTGCACGAACCAGGCGAAGCGGCCGCGGTCATGGTTGCCGAGGAAGGTGGGCAGCGCATAGACGTTGCTGTCTTCGTCGGTGAAGTAATCGTCCTTCTGGAACATCTCTTGCAGGTTCTTGGCGCTGCCGCCGTTGGCGACGTAGCCGCCCACCTGCTCCTGGAACTTGAAGTCGAGCACGGCCTGCACTTCGCCGCTGGTGGTGTAGAAGCTGAGCAGTTGCTCGTTGCCGCTGAACACTTCACCAAAGGCGAAGAAGTTGGGCTTGCCCACGCTCTGCGCCGCGGTTTGAATCGCCGGGGCGAAGACGTCCCAGAATTCGGCGTTGACGTGCTTCATCGTGTCGATGCGGAAGCCGTCGATGCCGTAATCCTTGACCCAGGTCTCGTAGATGTCGGTCAGACCGCTCACCACCTGCGGGTGCGTGGTGAAGAGGTCATCGAGGCCGAAGAAATCGCCGTAGAGCGAGCTTTCGCCGGAGAAGGTGGAGTTGCCCCGGTTGTGGTAATAGTTGGGATTGTTCAGCCACGCCGGCACCTTGACATTGGCATCCGCGGGCGGAATCACCGGCGTGTAGGCAAAGCTCACGGCCGGGTCGAGGGCCGGGAAGGCCGGCGAGTTGATGAAGTCGCGGTCGTCGAAGGGCAGGCCGTCAGCATCGCGGAAGGGGAAGTCGGCCTTGCTGCGGTAGTTGTACTGGCCTTCTTCGTATTGGATGATGTCCGCGGTGTGGTTGGTGATGATGTCGAAGAAGACCTTGATGCCGCGGGCGTGGGCTTCGGTGATCAACTGCTCCAGCTCGGCGTTCGTCCCGAAGTGCGGGTCGAACTGGGTGAAGTCGGTGATCCAGTAGCCGTGGTAGCCGGCGGAGATGTCGGCGCCGCTCCCCTGCACCGGACGGTTCTTGAAGACCGGCGTCATCCAGATGGCGGTGACGCCCATGTCGTCCAGGTAGCCGAGGCGGTCGATCATGCCCGCCAGGTCGCCGCCGTGGAAGAAGCCCTTGTCAGTCGGGTCGAAACCCGTCACCAGGCGATCGCCCACCAGCCCACCCTCGTCATTGGACGGGTCGCCGTTCTCGAAGCGGTCGGGCATGACGAAGTAGAAAACGTCGTTCTGGATCGGGTGACGAATCGGGTCGCGCACCAGTGTCGCCGGGTCTACCGGCAGCGTCGTCTCGACGTTGATCGTGGGGATATTGGTGGCCGAGTCGAAGCTGATGGTCACTTTGTCGCCGGCCATGCCCACGGTGAAGGGGATGTTGTCGCCGCCCCCGCCCTGGCCGAAGCTGACATCCCAGCTTTCGTTGAGCGCCACCTTGGCCTGATAGTTGCCCGGCGGGATGGCGGCGGTCTCAAAGGTGTAGATGCCGTCGCCGTCCACATCCTGCAGCCAGGAACGGAGACAGCTCGGCTCCCAGTCGCCGCCATTCGGGCCGGCGGTGCAGCCGACCTCGCTTTGGAAATTGCCCGCGGCCGTGGCGATCACGGAATTCTCATTGTCCGTGACCCAATGGCTCTTGTGGTCATAGTAGAACTTGACCGCGGTCTCCGCCGCCAGGTTCAGCCCGATGTTGCTGCCGTTGGGCTGAGCGTTGGCGCCGTAGTTCTCATCCCAGCCGCCGTTCAGCGCTGCTTTGTACTCATAGCCGCCGGCCGGCAGGGTGAAGGTTTTCTGCCAGACGTCGTCCTCGGCGTCGTAGTCGAGGAACGTATTGGCGCAGTCTGGCCGCCAATCGCCGAAATTCGGGGCATCGCCCGTGCAGCCCAGTTCATTTTGCAAGCTGCCGACGATAGTCACGGAGGTCGGATTGGCGGTGTGGTCGGCGACCGGACGCGGGGCCGGCGCCGCAAAGGCTGGCGCCGCCGAGGGGATCGCCCCCAGCAGCGTAGATGCCAGGATCGCGACAAGCGCGAGCCAATGCATCACTTTTGTGTGGTGATTTCTTGGATCCATGTATAGCCTCATCGTGAAAGTGTAGATTTGGGAACAGTGGACTGTGCATCTCCGGCCAGCATCCGGCCGGGAACCAAACTGAAAAGATTGTAACACCGCATTTGATGCGGGCAAAATTTGTAGCGTGGGTTACACAAAGGTGGTGCAATTGTCAATTGTTGATTGTCAATTGTCGATGATCAGGGAGCAGCTGGCGGGCTGAGGGCGAGCGGAAGGAAGATGTCGTGGATCGGCGCAGCCTGGACAGCGAGGGAATCCAGCGCGGTGAGGAGCGCATCGCCGGCGCGCTGCATGGCTGGAAGTTCCAGCAGATCCGCGGTGTCGCTGGATTGGTGATAGCCGGGGCCGCAGGTAAGGTCGTCGCGCAGGATGTTGAAGAATGCGGCCGGGATGCCCACAGCGGTGAAAGAGAGATGGTCGCTGGCGCCCCAACGCTCGCTCCCCAGCCAGTCGGCGTCCACGCCCAGCCTCTCCGCAAAGGCGCGATCCGCCTCACGGGCGACGATCAGCCGGAACTCGTCGCCCCAGCCCACGCAGTCCAGGTTGAGCATCCCCACCGCTGCGACGCGCTCGCGTCCGCTTAGCTGCGCCACGAAGCGCCCGGAGCCGACCAGATAGTCCTCCTCCGCGCCAAAGGCGATGAAGTGGAGCGTCGGCGTGTAAATGCTGCCGGCTGCGACGCGCGCCCCCTCCAGCATCACGCCGACGCCCGACGCGTTGTCGATGGCGCCCGGCCCGCCCAGGAAGCCCGGCGCAATGCCCACCGTATCGTAATGCGCGCCGACGTAGACCGCGCCATAGCCGGGCAAACCGGGTTTGGTGGCAATCACGTTCATGCCCACCAGCGGCTGTCCCAGCCGGTTGAAGGTGAAGGGCTGCACGCGCACCGTGTAGCCGAGGTCGGCAAACTGACCCGCCAGCCAGCCGGCCGCCAGTTGTTCGCCCAGCGTGCCCGCCGGCCGCTCGCCGATCTCGCTCGCCAGGTAGGCGGCGTGGTCGCGCGCGTTGGCGGCGACGAAGTCGCCATCCACCGGCGCCTGCCCGCGCGCTGTTGCCGCAGAAAAGAAGAGCACTGCCAGCAACAGCCCCAACACCCGCACCTTCATCGATAAAAACCTTTCGCCTCTTCGCACCTGTGCGTGAGCCATTTCCCAGAATTTGACGCGGAGTCGCGGAGACGCAGAGGCTCGCAGAGAGGAAACAGCGGAGTCCGTCCGGTGCGTTCTCAGCGTTTCTCTGCTTCTCCGCGCCTCCGCGTTGAAATGGGTGGCTTTACAAACAGTTTCTCATGCTGCCAGTGCCTCATTGAAGATGCCCAGCGCCGCGTCGATCTGCGCTGCATTCACCACCAGCGGCGGGATCCAGCGGATCACATTGCCGTAGGTGCCGCAGGTGAGCAGCAGCAGGTCGCGCGCAATGCACGCCTGCTGCACGCGGCTCGCCACCTCCGGTGCGGGCTTGCCGTTGACGGTGAATTCCGTGCCCACCATCAGCCCGCGCCCGCGCACATCGCCGATGGCCGGATGCTCGGCCTGCAGCTCGCGCAGCCCGTGCATCAGCCGCTCGCCCATCGCCGCCGCATTTTCGACGAGATGCTCGTCCTGGAGCACGCGGATCGTGGCCGCCGCCGCGGCTGCCGCGACAGCATTGCCGCCGCCGTAGGTGCCGCCGTGGGTGCCCGGCTTCCAGTGCGCCATCAACTCCGCCCGCGCGCCGATGGCGGAGATCGGCATCCCGCTGCCCAGCCCCTTGGCCATGACCAGGATGTCGGGCGTCACATCGGCGTGCTCGCAGCAGAAGAACTTGCCCGTGCGCCCAAAACCCGACTGCACCTCATCCAGCACCAGCAGGATGCCGGTTTCGTCGCAGAGGGCGCGCAGCCGGCGCAGGAACTCTGCCGGCGCGGGCACGTAGCCGCCCTCGCCCAGCACCGGCTCGACGACGATGGCCGCGGTCTCGTCTGCCGCGCTCTGGCTCTTGAGCAGCAGGTCGAGCTGCTGCATGCAGAAATCGATGGTCGTCGCCTCGTCCCAGCCGTAATAGTAGGCGTAGGGGAAGGGCGCCACGAAGATCGCGCCGGGCAGCGGCTGGTAGTTGTAGCGATAGACGTACTTGGAGGTGGTCATCGCCATCGCCTGGTGGGTGCGGCCGTGAAAGCTGCCCTGAAAGACGATGATGTTGCGGCGTTTGGTGGCCATGCGCGCCAGTTTAACCGCGGCCTCCACGGCCTCGGCGCCGCTGTTGGAGAAAAAGAACTGGTCGATGCTGGCGGGCGTGACCTCGTTCAGTTCCTCGGCCAGGCGCAGCGTCGCCGGAGGCACGACGATGTTCATCTGGCCGAAGACCAACTGGCTCGCCTGTTCCTGGATCGCCTGCACCACCTGCGGGTGGCTGTGCCCGGTGTTGGTGACGCCGATGCCCGACGTGAAGTCGGTGTAGCGGCGGCCTGCCGCGTCGAACAGATAGATTCCCTCGCCGCGCACCGGCTGAATCTGGGTCATGTGCGTCCAGACCGGCGCCAGCAGTGTTGTTGCATCGCTCATATGGCCTCCTCGTCAGGTTGGGTTCAACATTCAAAACGGCTATACTGCACTCTACACGATCAGACTGCTTTGGTCGAAACAGGCGAGTTGGCGCTGACAAAGCATAAAAATAGAACGCGGATGACGCGGATTAGGCGGATTTGCGCTGATCCACTTTTATCCGCGAACATCCGCCCGATCCGCGTCATCCGCGTTCTATTGCTACTTTCTGCACGAATCCGATCCATCTGAAAGCGCAGGTATCCGTTGACCAACCCAAATCCGCTTGCCGCCAGTGCTTCTGCTCATCTGGCCGTGACCCAGAGCGAGGCGGCGCCCGACGTGATCGACTTTGGTCTGGGCCACCCGGGGCCGGATCTGCTGCCCCTGGGGCTGCTGGCTCACGCCGCGGCGACCCGGCTGCAGGGCGACGACAGCTCGCTGCTCCAGTATGGCCACGAGCAAGGCGACGGCTACTTCCGCCAGGCCCTCGCCGCCTTCCTGACGCGCCATTATGCCGCACCGGTGGACATGGACGAACTCTTCGTGGCCGGCGGCGCGTCCCAGGCGCTCGACCTGATCTGCACGCTCTACACGCAACCGGGCGATGTGGTCTTCGTGGAGGAGCCGACCTATTTCCTGGCGCTGCGCATCTTTGCCGACCATCGCCTGCGCACCGTGCCCATCGCCACCGACGGGGACGGGCTGATCCCGGCGGCGCTGGCGGACGCGCTTGCGCAGCACCGCCCCTCGCTGCTCTACACGATCCCTAGCTTCCAGAATCCATCCGGCGTCACCTTGTCGCTGCCGCGCCGCCAGCAATTGGTTGCGCTGGCGCAGGAGCACAACTTCCTGATTGTCGCCGACGAGGTCTACCACCTGCTCAGCTATGGCGCGGCGCCGCCGCCACCGCTGGCCACTTACGCCGCCACCGGCCATGTGCTGGCGCTCGGCTCCTTCTCCAAGATTCTGGCGCCGGGGCTGCGGCTGGGCTGGGTGCAGGCTGCACCGCAGCACATCCAGCGCCTGGTCAACAGCGGTCTGCTCGACAGCGGCGGCGGGCTGAATCCGTTCACCTCCGGCATCGTGCGGGTGGCGCTGGAGGAAGGCTGGCAGGACGCGCACCTGACCCACGTGCGCCAGGTTTATGGGCGGCGGGCCAATGCGCTCACCGCGGCGCTGCGCGCGCAACTGGGCGAACTTGTCAGCTTCACCGCGCCCGACGGCGGCTACTTCCACTGGCTCACCCTGCCGGAACAGTACGACGGCGAGGCGCTCTTTCGCCAGGCCGCGGCGTACAAGGTTGGCTTCCGCCCCGGCGCGCGCTTCTCCGCCACCGGACAGTTGCAACACTGCCTGCGCCTCAGCTTCGCCCATTACGATGAGGCGCAGTTGGCCGAGGGGGTGGGGCGGCTGGCCGCGCTGCTGGCGAAAAATGGATAGACCGCGGATTTGGCGGATTTGCGCGGATTTTTTTTGC
>JAPKMV010000039.1 GCA_026645635.1 Caldilineaceae bacterium | reverse complement strand
TTCGGCCAGATAGTTCGCCACCTCGTCGGTGAACATGTGGGTAAAGACCGAGGCGGCCACCGCGAAGTCGAAGCTGTTGTCCGGGTAAGGGAAACGCAATTCGGCCCCCGCCACCTTGCCCTGCGGGTTGTAGCGCCGGTTGTAGATGTCGACATAATCAAACTGGAAATTCGGGTGGCGGGCGGTGATGTGCTCGCGGCACCAGTCGATGCCCATGCGGTTGATGTCGAAGCCGGCGTACCGGCCCGCAGGGCTGAGATAGGTGACGAGGGGGAGGGTCTTGCGTCCGATGCCGCAGCCGATGTCCAGCATTGCCTCATCAGGGCGCAGCCCCGCCAACTCGCGGTAATGGCCGAGAAACTCCTGCCCGTTGGCGCGGAAGACCGCCGGGTCGCGCGGGCCGTCGAACATGAGCCGCCGCGGGGGGATCAACGGGTCGCGGCGCCCCAGGAGCGCATCGGCGGTGTCCTGCAGCCAGAATACGGTTTCGGTCTTGGCGTCTTGCAGCCGTTGCATCAGCGTCGTCATAGCGTTCACCTCACTCTGCCTTGCGGCGGGTCGAAAGCACTTCCTGGTAGATGGCGCCCATAGCTGCCACCATGGCCTGCTGGGAAAAGTCGCGGCGCCCCACCGCGCACGCGGCGGACTGGCGCGCTGTGTACTCCTGCGCCAGCGTTGCCAGCGCCGCGCCTACTGCCTCGGGCGTCACCGCCTCCACCACCACGCCACAGCCAGTCTGCGCCACATACGCGGCCATGGGGATGGCGCGGCTGACCAGCACCGGCCGGCCCGCGGCGAGCGCATCCAGCAGCGAGTGGGGATAGGCCTTGACAATGCTGCCCGTTTCCGCCAGCACGACCGCGGCGTGGACGCCCGCCAGCACCTGGTTCACATCCACCACCGCGTCGATCACCTGCACCTGCCCTGCCACGCCAGCCGCAGCCACCCGTTGCGCCATCTCTTCGGCCAGGACGCCGCGCCAGAGAAAGGTGAGGCGGAGGCGCGGGTTGCGCTGCGCCGCGGCCAGTAGCGCGTCGACCCCTTTGGTGCGAAACTGGGCCGGCGTCCACGGCGCGGAGGCCATCAGCAGGTGAAAATCACCGGTGGCAGGCGGCGGCGAATAGGTGAAGCGGGCGAGATCGACGCCGGGCCGCACGACCGCGGGCGCCGCGCCCCACTCCCGCAGCCGTGCCGCGGTGGCTTCATCCTGGACAACGACCCGGGCGAAACGGGCGAGATAGCCGGCTGCGGGGCGGCGCGTGCCGGCCTCCCCGGTGAGCGAGAGGACGCAGGGCCGCGGCAGCCAGCGCAGCACCGGATAGGCAAACAGGTCGGGACTCCAAAAATGAAACAGATCGGTCGCCGCGGCCATGCGCCGCAGGCGCCCCAGCAGATGAAAGCCGAAGAGCAGCCGCGGCAGGGGAATCGGCAGCCGGGCATTGGGGTTCAGCGAGATGACCTCGCCGCCGTAGGCCTGGCGCAGCGCGTCAATGTCCTGCGAGAGCGCCTCGCTGGCTGCGTGCTTGGGCAGGAGGATCGGCAGCAGGTGGGTGATCTTCACGGTGCGGCTGCCTCTAGCGATCCCGCGGCGCGGCACGCGGCCAGCACGCGCTCATTCTGCCCGCCCCACCGCCCGCGCACGCCGTCCCACGTGCCCAGCCACACGGCATGAGCCGGCGAACGGGCGCCCTCGCTGCGCAGTTTGGCCGCCAGCAAGATGCCGTACAGCAGCCAGATCGCAAGCAGCGGCAACGCGGCCAGCCGATAAAACTTGCGGACATAGCGGAAGCGGTTGCGCACGATGTAATAGGTGTAGAGTGTGCTGCGCCGTTCGGCCGAGCGGGCCAGGTCGTGCGTTGCCGCCGCACCCGGTTCGACCAGGGTGGCGTAGCCCTGCCCCCGCGCCCGCCGGCTGAGGTCGGCCAGTTCCATCGTGAAGAAGTACGCCTCGTCGAGCAACCCTACCCGGCGCAGCATGTCCGGGCGGATCAACGCCACAGAACCGGAGATGTAGTCGACTGGGTAGGCGGCGTCCAGCATGAGCGGCGCGGGGAGCAGGTTCTTGTGGTGTAGCACCGGGTTGCGGCTGCCGGCGGCGATCAGCCGGCGCTCGCGGCGGGTGTAGAGCAGCGGCCCGACGATGCCCGCGTCCGGGTGCGCGGCCAGCGTCGCCAACAGCCGCGCCATGTTCGGCTCGTCCAGCTCGGCGTCGTTGTTGAGCAGCAGGATCGGGGCAGCGGTGGCGGTCAGGGCGGCTTCCAGCCCGCGGTTGGTGCCGCCGGCAAAGCCTTCGTTGGTCCGGTTGCGGATCAACTGGACGGTGGGGTAGGCCGCGGCGATCTGGGCGATGTCGTCGGGCGCCGACGCGTTGTCCACCACCCAGATCAGCGGACGCAGTTCACGCCACGCCGCCAGCGCCTGGACGCAGCGGATCGTGTCGTCCGCGGCGTTCCAGTTCAAGATGACCACGGCCACGTCATGCGGCGCAGAGGTGCTGCTTGTCATGTGGGCAACTGCCATTTCCAGGTGTGCGCCTCATCTCTTGCCATAGCCCCATCATAATGGACAACGCGCCCCGCGCAGAAACCGGCACGGGAGCGGCAACCCGTTCCGGCGCGCTCTGGATTGGCTGACGGCATTCCTGACAAAACGGGTGAACTGCGCTACACTCAGGGCCATGCGCGTCCTGCATCTGGTGCATCAATATCCGCCGGAGCACGTCGGCGGGGTCGAACTGTACACCCAGTCTACGGCGGCGGCATTGGTCCGGCGCGGACACGCAGCCGCCGTCTGTTATCGGCAGGACAAGCCGGGCGCGGGTTGGGCGGTGAATCAGGACGATGGGGTGCAGACTTGCAGCGTGTGGGATGGGATGCGCACCCCTGCGCAGCGCTTCGCTGCCAGCTTCGGCGCGCGCCGATTGCTGGCGGGCATCGCAGCAGTGCTGGACGATTTCCGGCCCGATCTCGTGCATATCCAGCATCTCATGGGGCTGCCGCTCGCCGTGCGCGGTTTGCTGGAAGAACGCCGCCTGCCCTATGTGATCACACTGCACGACTACTGGTGGGTCTGCGTGAACGCAAATCTGCGCACAAACTATGACCAGACCAACTGCGCGGGGCCGCGGCGCCACCTCAACTGCACCCGCTGCGTGTTGGCGCGAGGTGGGTCGTGGACTGCCCTGCCGTTGGCGCCGGCAGTGTGGGCGGGGCTGACCTGGCGCGCCGGCCAGGCCCAGCAGTGGCTGCGCGGGGCGCGCCTGCTGTTGGCGCCTTCGACCTATGTGCGCGCCTGGCATTTGCAGCAGGGCGCGCCGGGCGACCGGTTTCACGTTCTCAAACTCGGCGTCACCGCGCCGGCCGGTCAGCCGGCAAGCCGGCGCTCAGAACCGTCGCCGGCTGTCCGCTTCCTTTATCTGGGCGGCATTGCGCCGATCAAGGGCGTGCATGTGGCGGTGGAGGCGCTGCGCGGCGTCACCGGCCCGGCAGAACTCTGGCTGGCCGGCGACCCGACGGTCGATCCCGCGTACACCGCGCAGTTGCAAGGGCTTGCCGACGGCAGGGTGCGCTTCTTGGGGCGCCTGGAACGCGCCGCGGTCTGGGCGACGCTGGCCCAGTGCGACGTGCTCGTGGCGCCGTCGCTGGTGCCGGAGACCTTCTGCATGGCGAGCTACGAAGCCAGCGCAGCCGGGCTGCCGGTTCTGGCCGCGCGGATCGGCGCGCTGGCGGAGAGCGTGACCGACGGCCAGACCGGGCAACTCCTGCCGCCCGGCGACGTGGCCCAGTGGCGCGCGGCGTTCCAGCGTCTGGTCGACGATCCGGCGCAGGTGACGGCCTGGCGCGCCAACCTTCGGCAGCCGCTCACGGTCGATGAACATGTCGATCAACTGATCGCGTATTATGAGAAAGCGTTGCAACCATGAGTGCAGATTTCGCCGACCCTGCGATCACTGCTGACGCCGACCTCGGCTACTGGCTCGACCCAACCGCCGCCACCAACTTCACCGGCCACCACCAGTTGTGGATCTGGCTGCGCGCGGCGCCGACGCAGCGCCACTATGACCCGGAGCAGGTCGAGTGCCACGTGCTCACCTACGGCGGCTTCAGCGAATCACTGACTCTGCATCATCCCTGGGTGCGCAGCCCGCACTATCGTGTCTGCATTGGCGGGATCAACCTGAACGACCGCAAACAGCGGCGCCTGCATTTCTACACCTTCGGCGGCGAACTCACCGTCGAGGAGACGGCCGCGGGGGCGACGCTCTGCCGGTTTGTGTCGCCGGCGCCGATCCTGGCGCTTTCCGAACAGAACCCACTGACGACGATCTTTGTGGAGGAAGTGGCGGCGACGTTGGCCAGCGAGCGAGCCGCGTGGGATGTGCAGCAGCGCCAGGGAGACTTCGACGTGCTGCTCGGCGCAGCATCGCCGCTGGCGCTCTATTGCATCTGCCTGCGCGCCACCGCCGAGCATCTGCGTCCGCTGCGGGGTGATGTCAGCGCACCTGAGCATCAGCTCGTACATTTCGCCGAGCGCGAGTGGGCGCGGCTGGCGCAGCAGGATGGGTGCGCCGCGGCGCCCGCGACATTGGTCGAACTGCTTGTCGAGGGTCAAACCGCCCATCTGAACAGCTCCCGAACGGGTCCATTGTGAATAAATGCGCAGATTCTTGCTGAATTGCCGTTGATGGGAGTCTATGCTAGACTTCGCTCCAATGAATCCTGCTGTGTGCAGGCATGTCCGTTCATCTCGATTTTGCACACCACAATTGTGTGGAGGTCTTCATGAAGGTGAAGCTGCAGCGTCGCTATCTTGTGCTGGTGGCGCTTCTGGTAATGATTGCCGCGGTGGCGACTGCATGTGCGCCCGATCCAAACGAACTGATCATTTCGCCGCAGTTGGGCGAGCAGATGGCCGCCCGCGCCGCGGGGCAGCAGATCGTGCGCGCCGAACCCACGCCCCTGCCCTTGCTGTCAAGCCTGACGCCTGAACAGATCGTGGCTGGGCTGCCCGAAGATGTGATCGCAGCGATGGCGAACGCCGACCTGGCCCATGCCGAGCAATTGGCGCTGTCGAACGGCTGCATCGGCTGTCATGCGCTCGACCCGGCCATGCAGATGACTGGGCCAACCTGGTACAACATCGGCAACACCGCAGTAGGGCGCGTGCCCGGCGAAAGCCCTGGCCTCTACCTGTACCACAGTATTGCCAACCCTGGCTTGTACAGCGTTCCAAACTATCCGGCCGGCGTGATGCCGGCGACATACGTCGATACGTTGTCGACGCAGGACATGGCCGATCTGGTCGCCTATCTGCTGGCGCAGACGCAGGGTCAGTAAGGCCAGCCCAAGTAGATTCGATAGCGCAGGGTGAATGTGTGAACACGTTCACCCTGTTTTATTTCTGAACGCAGGCGCTGCCTTCCACCGGTGTGAGCGAACTGCACGGCAGCTTGGACGCTGATTTCCAGTCAATCGTGTTATAATCCTGAACTATGGCTCAAGAGCGTGCACCCTCCAGCGTGGCCGAGCGGCGCTGCCCCAACTGCGGGACGCGCGTCGCTCGCAACGCCGAAAGCTGCTTCATGTGCGGCTACGACCTGCGCAAGCAGCCGCAGCGCGGGCGGCGCATCTCGTGGGTCGATATTCTGCTCGTGGTGGCCGTGCTGGGCGTGCTGATCTTCTGGTGGCGCGTCGGCACCGAATCCGCCGCGGAAAGCACCCAGAACACAGCGGTGCAGGCCATTCTGCCCACCAGTGTACCGCTGCTCGACCCGACGCCCACGCCGGAACCGACTGCCACCCCTGCGCCCACGCTGCCACTTTCCCAATTTGCCACCACTCCGGTGGAGGTGCGGCATACGGTGCGCACAGGAGATACGCTGCTTTCCATCGCACTGCAATACGGTGTGACCGTCGAAGAAATCCAGCAGGCGAACAATCTCACCGGCGTGCTGATCCGGGCCGGCGACGAACTGATTATCCCTGGACAAGTCGCCGACACCGTCGCCGCCCTGGCCGGCCCGTCCAGCGACTTCGCCTACACCGTGGTGAGCGGCGATACGCTGGTGTCGATCGCCCTGCGCTTTGGCAGCAGCGTCCAGGATATCCAAACCGCCAACAATCTTGGCGCCGACGCCTTGATCCGCCCCGGCGACCGGCTCACGATTCCCGTGCGCGGCGCGCCACCGGAAGCGGTTCAGCCGACGCCAGCCGCACCGACTGCTGCGGGCGCAGCACCGCTCTACAACCAGCCCCAGTTGGTCTCACCGAGCGAGGGCGCGTCCATCGTGCGCACCGAACCGGTGCTGCTGCAATGGGCCAGCGTCGGCGTGTTGCAGCCCAACGAGTGGTATGTCCTCCAGGTGCTGCCGCGCGGCCCGCAAGCGCGCGCCTTCCCCACAGTCTGGACGCGACAGACCAGCCACCGCATCGGCGTCGAGCTGGCGCCAGATGCGGGCCAACTGGCCGAATATGACTGGCTGGTCTCCATCGTGCGCGTCACCTCTGCCACGGATGGCCGCCCTGTGCTGGAAGCCGCCAGCCCACCCAGCGCAGTGCGCCGCTTTGTCTGGCAGTAGCGTCTGCGCCGCAGCACTGGAGCATCATCGTGCCGACCCGTCTACAACATGTGAGCATCGCCCGTCCGCCGCAGAGCAGCGATGCGGCGCGCGCTTTCTACGGCGATTTGCTCGGCCTGGAGGAGATCCCGCCGCCGCGTTCGCTGGCAGCGCTCGACCTGATCTGGTACCGCCTGGGCAGCGACACCGAACTCCACATCCTGGTGGAGGAGCCGGTCGGCCAGGACCGCTCCGGGCGTCACTTCTGCCTGGCCGTCGATGACATCCTGGCCGTGCAAGAGCGCTTCGAGGCGGCCGGCGTCACGGTGGTGGGTGATGTTGCCATCCCTGGGCGGCCCCGCTTCTTTGTCCGCGACCCTTTCGGCAACCTCATCGAGTTCACCGCAATCGAAGACGATTACCTGCTGGCGCAGGGGTAGTATGGAACCGCTGCTCAACTGGCTGGATCATGCAAATATGCTCAAGCGGCTGCCGCGCACGGGTTGGCTGCTGGCCGGCGTACAGCCGTGCGAATCGGTGGCCGACCACACCTGCGCCACGGCGCTGCTCGCCCTGGGCATGGCGGCCACCATCAACGCGGCGCCGGCGGCCCACGGCCTGGCGCAGCCGCTCGACACGGGGCGCGTGGTCAGCCTGGCGCTGCTGCATGATCTGGCGGAAGCGGTGCTCACCGACCTGCCCAAGCGCAGCAGCAACCTGCTCGGCGCCGACGTGAAACATGCCGCCGAGGCGCAGACAATGGCCACACTGACCGCCGATCTGGCCAACGGCGCCGACTTCGCACAGCTTTGGCGCGAATACGACGCTGCCAGCACACCGGAGGCGCGCCTGGTGCGCGATGCCGACAAGCTGGAAATGGTGCATCAGGCGCTGCATTATGCGCAGCGCGGCCAGCGCAACTTGGATGAATTCTGGCTAGGGCACCGCTGGCATTACGAGCTTTCTGCAAATCTTTTTGCCTGCTTGCAATCGTCGCGCAAATGAAGTAAACTGTTCGCATAGTGGGGGGCCGCTATTCGAGATCTGTTCCGGCACAGCAAGGATCCAAGCTCATGAATGCTGCCACCCAACGCCATCTGGTGCGCGCCGCGCTATTCGCCCTCGTTCTACTGCTGATCATCCCAACAATTTTGGCCACCCTGGGCGCTGCGGGCCGCGTGCAGGCGGCGGGCGAGCAGCCGCTTGCCCAGGCCACAGCCACGCGCCGACCCACCGCGACCCCGCGCGCTGCTGCACGGGCAACGGCTACACCGGCGCCAACGGCGACTTCCAGCGCGCGCACCGCCGCGGCAGGCTCCACCACGCTGGCCGACACTACCAACATCGTGCTGCTGGGCAGCGACCGTCGGCCCGACATGCCGAACTGGCGCACCGACGTGCTGATGGTGCTCTCCATCGACCAGGCCAACAACCGGGTGGGTGTGATCTCGCTGCCGCGCGACATCTATATCGACAACATTCCCGGCCACAACCCGAACAAGATCAACGTGGTTGATTATGTAGGCGAGAAGGACAAACCCAACGGTGGCGGCCCGGAACTGCTTGCGGCCATTCTCGAAGAGAAAATCGGCGTGCCGATCCACCATTACGTCCGCTTCAATTTTGAGACGCTCAAGAATCTGGTGGATGCGATGGGCGGCATCGAAGTCAATGTCGATTGTCCCATCTACGACCCGAACCGCTACGATGAGGGCGGCCTGCCGCTGGCCCTCGACGTCGGCGTGCACCGGCTCAACGGTGGTCAGGCGCTCACTTATGTGCGCAGCCGCTACGTGGGCGGCGACCTGGATCGCACACGGCGGCAGCAGCGTTTTGCCTGGGCTGTGCGCGACCAGATTCAGAATGAAGATCTGCTTTCCCGCATCCCAGCCATGTACACCGCCATCGCCGACTCGGTGCAGACCGATATGAGCCTGATGGAAGGCGTTGCGCTGGTGCGCTTTGCCCTCAAGCTCGACAGCGAAAACGTTCACGGCCTGGTCGTCAACGATCCGAGCATGATCCGCGAAGGGTACGCCGGCAGCATGTGGGTCTGGTTCCCCAACTGGGATGTCATTGCCGAAGCAGCCCAGGCCATTTTTGACACGCCCCCGCTCTTGGAAGCCAATGTGAAGGATGGCAAGCCCCAGTGTCCTTGACCGCGACCGAACGCGGTTCCCCAGATTCTTTGCTTTCCTGCGCACTTCGTGGTTAGATACTGCTTCGGTGACTCAGTCACCGAAGCAGTTGTATATTGGAGAGGCGTTCAACCTGCGCCGCAGTTGGCGTGTGCGATGCGTTGTGCAGGATTGACCGTTGGGAGTCGCGGTGCATGTCGTTGCGTATCTGGAAATGGATCAGTCCGCTGCTGATTGCGGCGTTGTTGATTACCTCATGTGGCGCCGGCCCCTTCGCCGGTGAAACGGGCGTCCAAGAAGCGGCGCAGGAAAGCCAGCCCAAACCGCCGCTTGCCATTGCTGCCGAACGCGGCCCGCTGCCCAACCCGGAAGCGCCGGAATTCGTCCGGCCCCAGCCCAATGTGCGGCCATTTTCGGTCAGTCGTGCCTTGTATCGGGA
This sequence comes from Caldilineaceae bacterium, assembly GCA_026645635.1. Taxonomy (GTDB): domain Bacteria; phylum Chloroflexota; class Anaerolineae; order Caldilineales; family Caldilineaceae; genus Fredericiella. The sequence continues at coordinate 3,940 of JAPKMV010000039.1, read as the reverse complement.
GGCGCTGGCCACGATCGATGAAGATCTGGCGGCGGGATTTGCCCTGCCCGCAGAATTTGTACCGACGCCCGTGCCCGTGGTGGTCGGTCCGGCCTTTGAGTGGAGCCAGACCGACAACTACCTGGTGCTCGGCACCGATCATCGCCCGGGCTGGACAAGCTGGCGCACCGACAGCCTGATCATCGTGGGTGTCGACCGCCCCAATGGTCGCATCGCCGTCTTCAGCGTACCGCGCGACCTCTATGTCCAGATTCCCAACTACGGCTGGGGGCGCATCAACCAGGTCGATTACCTGGGCGAGCGCGCACAGCCGGGCGGCGGCGGCCCGCGCCTGGTCTCGCAGGTGCTGGAGAACACGCTGGGCATTGCCACGAACCACTGGATTCGCATCCGCATGGACGGCTTCGTTGATGTCGTCGATGCGGTCGGGGGCGTCACCGTCCAGCTCGATTGTCCCTTCTACGAGCCGATTTTCAACCTGACGACCAACGCCTGGGATTACTTTGCGCTGCCCGCGGGTGAAAACTGGATGGACGGCGAGACGGCCTACTGGTTCGTGCGTCTGCGCCTGCGCGAGAGCGACATTGGCCGCAGCCGCCGCCAACGTCAGTTCTTGTGGGGGCTGCGCGACCAGATCGTCAACACCAACCTGTTGGCCCGCTTCCCCGAATTGTGGAACGCATTCCAATCCACCTTCACCACCGACATGACCCTGCTGCAGATGGCCGACCTGGCCAACTGGGGCATCAGCGTCGATCCGGGCAGTGTGCGCGCCGGTGGCCTGGCGCTCAGCGATTTGCAGAACTATACCACCGCGGAAGGCGCCATGGTGCTGCGCATTGCCGACCCGCAGCGCGTGGCCAACGTGGTGGCCGGCGTCTGGACGGCACCGGCGATGATCGACGCCAATCGCCAGGATGTGACCCGCTGCCCGCCGCTGCCCGCCGGCATCGACTTCACCACCGCCACCACACCCGATGGGACACCGGTCGATGCCGCCAGCAGTGCGCCGCCGGATCAAAGCACGCCGCCCGCCGAGTTGAGCGCGCCGGCCGAGTTGCCCACCGCCACGCCGCAAGCCGAAGCATCGTCACAACTCTTCCCGACGCCCACACCCGCCGCAGTCAGCATCTCCGCGCCGCCAGCAGACGAAGGCGGATGACCCAATCTCCAATCTCTCAATCGCTAAATCGCACAATCGCCAGAGATTGAGAGATTATGTGATTGAGAGATTGAGATCGAATTTCACCCCGCCCACCGCTCGCGCAGAATCTCCGCGCTGGCGCGCAGCCAGCGCTCGTGGCCAAACACCTGTAAAGTGATCGTCCCGTCGTAGTTGAAGCTGCGCAGCGTGCGCAGTTCGTGCGTCAGGTTGATGCCGCCGGTGATGGCCGCACCAAAGGGCAGGTGGCCGTCGCTGGCGCCGTCGTTGTCGCTGATGTGCACGTGGCGCAGCCGGTCATTGAGCGTGAACAAATAGTCGCGGGTCATGCTGCGCGCAGTCTTGATGTTGCCGTGGCCGATGTCGAAGGTCAGCTTCAGGTCGGGCAGGCGGTAGAAGATCTCACGGAAGTACTTGAGCTGGTGGCGGTTGTCGGCGCCATTTTCCAGCGTCACCTGCACCCCCTGCCCCGCGCCGTGCTTGAGCAGAATCGTGAACGCCTGGCGATAGAATTCGTAGCCGGCGTCTTCCTCCAGAAAATCGGGCCAGCCGACAAAGTGCGTCGTGCAAAGCGGCGCACCCACGGCAGCCGCCACATCCAGCGTGCGCCGCAGCTCGTCCAGCGCAGCCTGGCGCACCAGGGGCGACGGGCTGTCCAGCGGCAGGTAGGGTGCGGCGTGGGCGACGACCGCCAGACCGGCATCCTCGATGGCACGGCGCACCGTCGGCCAGTCCGTGCGCGCCGGCGACGTGGCCGGTTCTTCGATGGTCAGGTCGATAAAGTCGAAACCCGCCGCCGCAATGCGCGCGATCTCCTCGAACACGTTGCGCCGCGGATGGTTCATTGCGCCGATTTTCACCATGGCATCCTTTCAATTACCGTAGGTGCGGTTTGTAACCGCACGTGGCGCCATTTGCCGTGAATTTGTGCGGTTGAAAACCGCACCTACGGTGTCAATGTCTCAATTCCGCACGGCCGGGCGGTTTGTAACCGCACGTGGCGCCATTTGCCGTGAATCTGTGCGGTTGAAAATCGCACCTACGATGTCAATGTCTCAATTCCGCACGGCCGGGCGGTTTGTCACCGCACGTGGCGCCATTTGCCGTGAATCTGTGCGGTTGAAAACCGCACCTACGGTGTCAACGATTCCGTCTTGCTTGGGCGCGCCGGCAGCGCCAGCAGCACCGCGGCGGCAAACAGGCCGCCCAGCCCCAGCACCATCACAAACAGCCCCCAGCCGGGCGCCAGCGGATGATTGTAGAGTTCGGCGATGGCGGGCAGCACCTGGAAGAACTGCCACGGCGGGAGCACCAGCGCGGCCACACTCAGCGCGGCGACCGGCACAGCAACGATCCAGCGCGGCAGCAGCGCCAGGAACGGGCTGAAGAGCATGGCTGCCAGACAGAGCGCAATCCAGAGCGTCTGCTGCTGAAACTCCGGCGTGAGCATCCGCTGCGGCGTCCAGGCCGGCGGCAGCAGATTCAGCGCTGCCACCACGGCCACGGCCAGCAGCAGCGCCCGCACAGCCCACGGATAGGCCAGTTCCCGGCGAAATGCGATCAGGCTGCAAGTCAGGCTTGCGGCCAGCAGCGGCAAGTAGAAGCCCTCGCGCCAGAGGCTCACCGCGCCGCTGCGCACCGGGGTGAGAAACTTCACATACTCACCGAGATCCAGCCCCAGGATCGTCAGACCCGCCACCGGGTGATCCACCCACGGCCCCAGATAGCCGGCCAGCACAGCCAGGACGCTCAGCGGCAGCAGCCAGCGCACAACCTGCCCACCCCGCAGCGCTAGATTTTCTTGCATCATCGTCCGCGCCCGGCTGCGGCCAGGCGGCGCTGTTGGCGCGCCTCGCCCTCGGCAAAGCGGCGCCGCGCATCGTCGCTATCCAGCAGGAGTCGCGGCACGCGCACGGGGCGTCGTGATTCATCCAGCGCCACGTAAACAAAATAGGCGCGATTGGTGGTGACGCGCTCACCCGTCAGCAGGTGTTCGGCCTCCACCTCCAGTTCCACCTCGATGCTGGTGTTGCCCACCCAGGTGAGGATGCCGTGCACCAGCAGCAGCCGTCCCAGCAGCACCGGCTGGATGAAGTTGACGCTGTCCACGGTGACAGTCACCGCGGGCCGCCGCGCGTGGCGGCTGGCGATGATGCCGCCGCACTCGTCGCACAGTTTGAGGATCACGCCGCCGTGGACATTGCCCAGGCTGTTGGAGTGCTCCGGCTGCATGAATTGGGTCATCGTCAGTCTGGTCTCTTCAGGGCTGCGTGGCGTCAACGCATCTGTGGTCATTGCATCTTCTCCATTTCATCGGACATCCGCAGGCTGAGCTTGTCGAACCCGGCTTCGACAAGCCCAGCCTCCGTAAGTCCTGTTTCACATGCTCAATGTTTTCTGATAGGCTGCCAGCAGTTGCTGCGCGCTGCGCTCCCAGGTGAATGTGGCTGCGTGGGCCATGCCGGCGCGGCGCAGTTCTGCGCGCAGGTCCGCCTCCGTTGCCTGCCCCGGAGCCGCCCGCTTCGGGGAGACAGGAGTTGTCCGCCGTGAGCACCGGCGCGCCGCAGGCCAGCGCTTCCAGGATCGGCAGGCCAAAGCCCTCGTAGAGTGACGGATAGGCGAAGAAGTCGGCGGCGCTGTAGAGCGCGGCCAGATCCTCTTCAGCGATGAAGCCGGGGAAGTGCACCAGGCCGCCGAGGCGCAGTTCCTGCACCCGGGCGAAGATCGTGTCGTAGAGCCAGCCTTTGCCGCCGCCGATCACCAGCCGATGGGGCAGTT
>JAPKMV010000399.1 GCA_026645635.1 Caldilineaceae bacterium | reverse complement strand
AACAGGCTCTGAGATTCCTTTTCGCCGATAAAGACGAATAAATCCGCGACAATCCGCCGAATCCGTCGAATCCGCGGTCTATCCCAATCCCATCCCAGTAAAAAGCAGCGCGCGGCGCGGCCAACTTCGTGTATAATGGCCGTAGTCACGCTTGTCGGCTCCCGTTCCTGTGCCAGGCATCCACCTATGCGCATTTTGACCATCGTCCAGGGTCTTTACGGCCGGCGTATCACCGCAAACATTCAGCGCGCAGCGCCCCCGGCGTGGAGCGTGACAAGCTGGACGCTGCCGCCGGTGCTGCCCCAGGTAATCGACTACCCGGAAGACTATCTGCCCGCCACCCTGCCCGCAGCGGATCTGCTGCTGGCGTTGGGCGAGCATCCCGGTGCGGCGGAACTGCTGCCGGAGATCGCGCAGATGTGCGGCGCGCGCGAGGCGCTGATCCCCATCGACAACGTCGCCTATCTGCCGCCGGGCTTGCAGCGCCAGGTGGCCGGCTGGCTGGCGAGTATCGGCGTGACGGCTGTGTTTCCCATGCCTTTCTGCTCGCTGACCGAGTCCACCTGCAACGCCTATCGTCGCGTACAGAACTATGACGCGCCGCTGGTGGCAGAGTTTGCGCGGCACTTCGGGCGACCGGCCTTTGCCATCACCTGTCACGCGGGCGCGGTGGACGGCGCCAACGTCGTCGCCGCCGTGGAAGTGCTGCGCGACACGCCCTGCGGATGCGCCGGGCACGTCGCCGCGGGGCTGGTCGGCGTGGATGTGGAGGAGGCCGAGTATGCGGCCGGGATGCGCCACCACCACTTCCCTTGCCTGGCCAGCATGGCGATCACACCGGAGTACAACGACACGCTGATGCACGTCTCCGGCCATCTGCTGCGGGACGAAGTGGCGCAGGGCGTCAAGCCCTACAAACGCCCGCCGGTGTACCTGCGCCCCGATGGATGGCGCGAGGCTGGCGACCAATGACAACTGCCAGGCTGGTGCAGGAGTTGCTCGACAAGACCGCCGACGCGGCCTATGTCGTCGACGAGAATCAGCGGATCGTGGCATGGAATCAGGTCGCCGCGGACCTGCTGGGGTTTGAGGCGCAGGACGTGATCGGCGCCAACTGCTTTCAGGTGTTGGGCGGCCACGCGGAGGGCGGCTGCGTGGTGTGCAAGCGCGGCTGCCAGCCCCATGCCGCCGGCCGCCGTGGCGAACTGACGCCCAGCTTCGATGTACAGGTGCGCACCGGCGAGGGGCGGCCGCGCTGGATCAACGTGAGCATCATTGCCTTGCCGCTGGAAGAAGACGAACGCGCCCTGGCCGTCGTCCATCTTTGCCGCGACGTCGAAGGCAAGAAGCAGGCGCAGCAATTTGCCGTCGATATGGTCGCGCGCGTGGCGCAGTTCAAGCAGCAGGCCGGCGCCGACAGCAGCGGCGCTGCACCCTTCACCGCCCCGGCCAGCCCTCTCACGGCGCGCGAGACGCAGATTCTGCAACTGCTCTGCCAGGGCGCCGACACGGCGGCCATCGCCGCCACCTTGCTGATCGGCCAATCCACCGCCCGCAACCACATCCAGCGGGTGCTGCACAAACTCGGCGCACACAGCAGGCTGGAGGCCGTCACCATTGCCCGCCAACAGCGTCTGGTGGCATGGCCCACAGACTGAAGCGTGGTTGCCAGGTGGACGCTACACCGCAAACATCTGATCCCGCTCCGGCCCCACCGACACATAGTCGATCTTGATCCCAGCCAGTTCGCCGATGCGGTGGAGGTAGGCGCGCGCGGCTTTGGGCAGGTCGTCCCAGTGGCGGCAGTCGGAGGTCGAACTCAGCCAGCCCTCCCACACCTCGAAGACCGGCGTCACCTGCTGCAAGACCGGCGTGTCGGGCATGGTGTCGGTGATGACGGTGCCGTCGGGCAGCTTGTAGCCGATGCAGACCTTGATGTGCTCGAAGTGATCCAGCACGTCCAGCTTGGTGATGGCCAGCCCGGTCATGCCGTTGAGCCATGCCGCATAGCCGATGGCCACGCCGTCGAACCAGCCGCAGCGCCGCGGTCGTCCGGTGGTCGCGCCAAATTCGCCGCCGATCTCGCGCAGCTTGGCGCCGTCGGCGTCGTGCAGTTCCACGGGGAAGGGACCGTCGCCTACGGCCGTGCTGTACGCCTTGACCACACCCACCACCCGGTCGATGGTGCGCGCCGGTAGCCCCGCGCCCGACGCAGCATAGGAGGCCGTCGGGTTGCTGCTCGTCACGTAGGGATAGATGCCCCAGTCCAGGTCGCGCATCACGCCTAGCTGCCCTTCGAGCAGGATGTGCTTATGGTCGAGGATCGCGCGGCGGGTCATGGGCAGCGTGTCGATGATGCGGCTGCCCAGTTTCTCGCGGTAGGCGATGCAGAGGCGGTAGAGTTCCTCGCCGTCCACCGGGTCGCCGCCCAGGATTTCGATCTTGCGGTTGACGGTGCGCAGCGCGTTGTCGAGCCGCATTTCCAGCCAGGCCGGCTGCAAGAGGTCGCCCATGCGCAGGCCGGAACGTGCCGACTTGTCGGCATAGGCCGGGCCGATGCCCCGCTTGGTCGTGCCGATGGTGTCCTTGCCCCGCGCCGATTCCTCCAGCACATCCAGTTGGCGGTGGTAGGGCAGCAGCATCTGGGCGCGGGTGGAGATCCACAGGTTGTGCAGGTCGACGCCGGCCGCGGTCAGCTCGTCCATCTCCTTGAGCAGCGATTCCGGGTTGACGACGCAGCCGGAGCCGATGATGTTCTGCGTCTTTGGGTTGAAGATGCCGCTGGGGATCAGGTGCAGCGCGTGCTTGCCGTACGCGTTGATGACTGTGTGGCCGGCGTTGTCGCCGCCTTGGAAGCGGATCACCACGTCGGCTTCCTGGGCCAGGTAATCGATGATGCGGCCCTTGCCTTCATCGCCCCACTGGGCGCCTACAATGGCTGTGACTGACATGAGGTGTTCTCCATGTTAGAAAGGCAGGCTGTTTCTTTTCAAGTTACTTTTCAGACGCCAGAACTCTTGAAATCACGAATTGCACGAATTTCAACGAATGAAGCGAAGATTCGTGCACATTCGTCAGAATTCGTGTAATTCGTGACAAAGGTGAGTAGTTGCCCCAAGAGTCAACTGCGCGACGATGAAATCTGGTAGTTCGGCGCTTCCTTGGTGATCGTAATACTGTGCGGATGGCTCTCCTGGTAGCTGGCGCGGCTGATGCGCACGAAGCGCGCCTTCGCCCACAGGTCGGGGATGTCGCGCGCGCCGACGTAGCCCATGCCGCTGCGCAGCCCGCCCACGAGTTGATGCACGAAGTCACGCAGCAGCCCCTTGTAGGGCACCTGCCCCTCGATGCCTTCGGGCACGCTCTTGCCGCTCACGTCCGGGCTGGCTGACTCGCGCCCCTGCCCGCTCTGGTAGCGGTCGGCGGCGCGGCCCTTCATCGCGCCCTGGCTGCCCATGCCGCGATACTCCTTGAACGAGCGCCCTTCGCGGATGACGACCTCGCCCGGCGATTCTTCCAGCCCAGCCAGCAGGCTGCCCAGCATCACCGCGGACGCGCCGGCGGCCAACGCCTTGGTGATGTCGCCCGAATAGCGGATGCCGCCGTCGGCGACGATAGCCACGCCCAACCGCCGCCCGGCTTCCGCACACTCCAGCACCGCAGTGAGCTGTGGCATCCCTGCGCCGCTGACGACGCGTGTCGTGCAGATCGAGCCGGCGCCCACGCCCACCTTGACCACGTCCGCGCCGGCCGCAGCCAGGTCGCGCACGCCGGCATAGGTCACCACATTGCCCGCCAGGATCGGAATCTGCGGGAAGCGGCGGCGCAGCGCGTCCACCGTCTCCAGCACGCCCTTGCTGTGGCCGTGCGCGGTGTCGATGGCGATGGCGTCCACCCCGGCGGCGATCACCGCTTCGGCGCGGCGCAGGCCCGGCTCGCCTACGCCCACCGCCGCGGCCACCAGCAGCCGCCCCCGCTCGTCTTTGGCGGAGAAGGGATAGTCCTGCTTCTTGAGAATGTCCTTGTAGGTGATCAGCCCGCGCAGGAAGCCGCGCTCGTCCACCAGCGGCAGCTTCTCGATGCGGTGGCGGTGGAGAATCTCCTGCGCCTCGGCCAGGGTCGTGCCGATGCGCGCGGTGACCAGCCCATCGCTCACCATGTAGTCGCTCACCGCGCGGGAAAAATCGGTGGCGAAGCGCACGTCGCGGTTGGTGAGAATGCCCACCAGCAGCCCGCGGTCGTCGGTGATCGGCACGCCGCTGATCTTGTAGCGGTGCATCAGCGCCTCGGCGTCGGCCAGCGTAGCATCCGGGCGCAGGGTGATGGGATCGACGATCATGCCGCTTTCGCTGCGCTTGACCTTGTCCACCTCAGCCGCCTGGTCTTCGATGCTCAGGTTGCGGTGGATGACGCCCAGCCCGCCCTGCCGCGCCAGCGCGATGGCCAG